>CANQDG010000014.1 GCA_947591495.1 uncultured Bacilli bacterium | reverse complement strand
AAGATTTTAATAGAGTAATATTTTGTAAAATTTAAAAGATAACTTCTTTGAATATATCATAAGATAATCAGAATAATCAGAAAATATTAATAAAACAGTTGCATGTTTTATTGAAATGTTTTATAATAATATAGGTAGATGATAAAAGTAAATATACAATAGAGTAGTTTAGAAGAATTGTTTTTGCTTTTATGATGGTATGCAGTTATAATCTATTACTTTAGATGGGGCAAAAAATATAACTTCAGTAACTCTCTTGTTTAACATAGGAGAGTTTTTTGTTTTATTGTTTCTTTTATTTGGGGTGATACTCTTTATTATATTTCTTTCTTCTTGTTACAAACAAGAGTAGTTTGAATTTCAAGAAGGAATATATAAATATAATGGAAATGCTTTAATACAGTATAAGAATTAGTAGGTCAATTAATAATTCAGTTTGGTTTATTAAATGATAAAAGTGAGGATTATCAATTTTAATCGATTATTCATTAAAAATCAAATGTCAATTTGAAACTTTTATTACTGAGTTTAGAATATATGTATCTAGTAATAATACTAGTGAGGTGGAAATAAAGAAAGACTAGTATTAGGCGATATAATGGCTGTTTTGATAATTAGAATTGTATATCATAAAAGATTCACTTAATCATAAGATGAGTAATGCTATGAATTAAAATTATGCTGTAATGAAAAGTTTACTTTTGGATTAAGATGATTATCCTAATTTCTTTTTAGCCCAAAAGTGGTTATTACTTTGTACTTATAAACGAATGATTTATAGAAAGAACAAAAGTAGTTTATGTAAAAGATATTTAGAAAAATATTAATAATGTTAATATTAACATTAGGTTTGAGTTTATTCGTTGTCAATATAAGTGATGTCCATGCTGCTTCGATTATTCCTATAGACTGTACTACAATTTATACAAATGCAAATGAATCATACTGATTATAATTCTTTAGAAGATATGATATGTGTAAGACCATTTAATGAAGGAGAAGAGCACCTATTTGTTATAAATTCAAAGACAGGTCCTAAAAAGAAATTAACTTTTAAAAAAGGTGAGATTATAACTAAAGAAGTATCGCTTAAAATAGATAGTACAAGTAATTATGAAATAAAATCTTTCATTATATTTTATACTGGAAAGAACTACTGTAATCAAATATCGATTTTAAGTGATGTAAAAAAATAATAGTTGGAGGATAAAAAAATATGAAAAAAATATTTATAGTTTTAGCTAGCATAATGTTTATAATGTGTTTAACTGGATGCAAAAAAGAATATTCTGATGATAGTTTAGAATTATATATAAAATTAGAATATAAAGATAAATTTGAAAATCAGGAATTTACAATGACTGATTTTAAATATGATAATCTGAAAAGTTTTCGTTATTATGGTTGGTATGATGATAATGATAATGATGAAAGTTATGGCATAATGTTTATATATTTGCAAAAAGCTGGACAAAAAGAAATAAAAAAAGCAATAAAACATTTTGAAAAACTTGAATTCGTAAAAGATGTAAAAAAAGATCCATTATTTTTTGCGTTAGAGTAAAGGTGATTATTATATGAAGAAAAACAAAAAAATTTATTTATTTTTAATACTAGTGTTATTCTTTTTGTATACATTATTGATATTTCCTATAAATGTTTATGCTAATGATAACATTAATGATGAAACAATAACTGAAGAAAAAATATATTATCAAGGAACTTTAGATGATAATTTTAATTATGATAAAATAATTGTAGTATTATCAAAAGAAGAAACTAATAAATACAAGGACTATACACCAGATGATTTTCCTGAAATTGATTGTCAGTCAGTAACTGATTTAACTCAAAGTATTGTTAATAAAATTAAAAATAAAGAATTTGATGAAAATAAGTCTTTAATAAACTTAGAAAAATTTAATAGAATACTAAGCTTAGAATTAAAAGAAAAATCTAAAGAAAATGTGTTAAAGTCAATTAAAGAATTAGAAAAAAGAAATGAAATACTTTCGGCAGAACCAAATACAACAATTGACGTGTGCAATACTCCAAATGATGGAAAAATATCTGAACAATGGGGCCTTACCAATACGAAAGCATATAACGCATGGAATATTTCTCAAAATGCTAGTCAAGTTTTAGTAGGAGTTTTAGATACAGGTATCGATTCAACTCATGAAGATCTTAAAGATTGCATTTATAAAGATGAAATACACAATGAAGATACAACTTTGCATAGAGATTTTACGGATGGTTCAGTAGATGGAAAGAAAATTATAAATCCTAGTGATCCAAAAGGACATGGTACGCATGTAGCAGGAATTATTGGTGCAGCAGGAAATAATGGTATTGGAATCTCAGGTATATGTTGGAATGTAAAACTTATTTCTTTAAGGGTTTTAGATTCAAATGGAGATGGTAAAAAAGAATGGATAGTAAATGCTATTAATTATGCAAATAGTATTGATATTCCGATTTTAAATTGTAGTATAGGTTCTAGCGATGGATCATCAGCTTTAAGAAAAGCTATTGAATCATATAAAGGTTTGGTAGTTTGTGCGGCAGGAAATAATGGTAAAGATATTGATAGTGAACCAACGTATCCTGCTTCATATGAATGCGATAATATAATATCAGTAGGTGCAATTGATTCCAAAAATAGAAGATCTGATTGGGATGGATTTTTAAACTTATGGGGACTTTTTGGCAAAAGCGCCTCTAACTATGGCTCCAAGTCAGTAGATATATATGCTCCTGGAACTGATATATTAAGTACAGTACCTAATAATAAATATGACGAAAAAAGTGGCACATCGATGGCTACACCATTTGTGACAGGAGCGGCTGCATTATTATTATCAGCAAATAGTAGTTTATCGGCATTAGAATTGAAAGAAGCACTTATTAATGGCGCTGATAGTATTACGATAATGGTTCCTACACCAGGTTGCGAAGGCAATAAACAAACTGATGTCTTAAAATTAAACATTGAAAATTCTATAAAACGTATTGCTTATAAAGTTGACAATTCTGGAGAAAAAATAATTGGTGCATGGTTTGATATTAAGGGTGACATTTATATTCCAAATATAATTAATGGCATTACAATCAAAGCTATTGGTGAAAATGCTTTTAGAAACTGCAGAAATTTACAAAAAGTTGTTATACCAAATACTGTTAAGAACATTGATTCAAGTGCTTTTGAGAATTGCTCATATTTACAATCGGTAACCTTACCATCTAGCTTAGTAGCAATAGGTTCATCAGCATTTAAAGATTGTGGAAGTTTGCCTTCAATAGAAATACCAAATAGTGTAAGATATATAGATTCAAACGCATTTGAGAATTGTTCATATTTGCAAAGTGTAACTCTTCCGGATAAAATAACTAGTATAGGTAATTCCGTTTTTAAGGATTGTGGAAGTTTACCAAGTATAGTAATACCAAATAGCGTTGAACATATAGATTCTAGTGCATTTGAGAATTGCTCATATTTACAAAATGTAACATTATCAAATAATTTATTTGCAATAGGCACAGCTGCTTTTAAAGGCTGTGGCAGTTTAAAAAGCATCGTTTTACCATCAAGTGTAGAATATATTGATAATGAGGCATTTAGCAATTGTTCGTCATTAACTTCAGTTATTGTAAATAGAGCAATAACAGGTATTACCAATTTAGGTGAAAATGCCTTTACAGGATGTAATAGTAATTTAGAAATAACTGTTCCAACCAATAGAATAGCAGAGTATAAGAATAAAGAGTATTGGACAAGCTATCGAAATAAGATAGTACCATCTGAAGAATACACTAAATTTGATATTGATTGTGAAAGTAGCTTAAGTTATTCCTTAAATTTAGATAAAGCAACTAATAAACTATATAGATTAAATGTGAATTGTTCTAAATCATATAAAATTAATGTAATTTCATCAAATCCAGTTAATATAATAATTTATGATTCAAATATGAATGTGATAAATAGGGTTAGTAATACATTAACTCAATTTTTAGGATTTGGAACATACTATGTATCTTTTGAATTTAATAATGTGAATACATCAGGAATGTTTGAAATAGGTATTTCTTTAACATGGACAAGTACGGATATCCTATTAAGTAGTGGAAATAATGATATTAAAAATAGTATGCACTTAAATAGCGAAAATGTATATCATTGTAACTATAAGTATTTAAAAAATCAAGGTGATGGATTCTATAGATTATCATTAAATGCAGGTAGTGATGCAACTTATCCAGTAGGAGCAATAAGAATATATACAGATCAAAATAGAACAACATTACTTAATAGTTATGGGACAACTGAAATAAATAAACAAGCAATAACATGTAATGATGAAAATGAATTGTTTGTATTTTTTCCAGAAAATTATTATTACTATATAGAAATTACTCTTCCGAATTTATCATATACATCAATAAGTTTAACAATAGAAAAGGTAGAGACTCAGGATTTGAATTACCAAAATAGCCTTGCTACAACATGCTTAGATGAATTATTTACAAATAAAATGAATAATAGTTATTTTAAGGAAGTAACAATAAGCCATCGTTCAAAAATAGAACTAGACATTATAACAAGAGGAACAATTGATGTAGACATACCAGTATATATTTTTGAAAAATATCGTGACCCAGGATATGACTCAGGTATTAATCATTATTATTTAAATTTAGAATATACTGCTAGTATTACTAGTACAAATAGATGGCCAGTATTTACAGCTATTTTAAATCCAGGAACATATTATATTGGATATTCAGATAACATTAACAATGTAAGTATTCAATTTGCGTTAATAAGGAAAGTAAATACTGATTTAAATATTGATGGAACACTTGTAGCAGATCCTACAGGAAATGCGGGCTTCACAATTGGAAGTGAAGTAACATTAAATAATGGAGCATTTTTAGGAAACACTATAACAGAAGGATTCACAAGATGCTTGTATTTAATGGTAGAAGATAGATTGAGTGATCCGATGTCAAGACTACAATATGATTGGTATTCTAGTGATGAAAGTGTAGCAATAGTAACTTCTTATGGAACGGTTATTGCACAATCGGTAAATGTAGATACTGAAGTGACAATTTATGCGGTATTAAAAGAAGATCCAAGTGTAGTGTATAGAAAAACATTTACAATTCTTCATGATACAAAAACATATGAAACAAATCCACTTGATTATTATTTGACTATGACCATTGAAGCTGAAAAAATTGAGCAAATCAATTTAAGCACTTTAAATGTACCAATTGATATGATACAATATTATAATTGGTCTGGACCATCTTTATTAAATATTGATCTTTGGGGAAATATTTGTGCAGAACCAAATACACAAGGTATGACATTCGAAGTTATTGGTACGTATAAATTAAATCCAAGAGTTAAAATTCATATTACAGTATACGTAAATTAAATAATAGATATATGTAAATTTATAATACTATTGTCAATTGGATTTGAGTCACTCAAGATAGTTTGATACATTTTTATAGAAATAAAAATAAATTATCAATTTAGAAGTGATTTTTGAAAAATATGTTTATATTAATATTAATATTTTTAATAGTTTATGATGTGAAACAAATCATAAAAACGCATTATAGATTTTAACTATTTAGGTTCACTTCAATAATGGTATTTTATAAAAATATAATTTTGACTTAAGTAAAAGTACATAGCCTATTAATGAATGTAGCCTTTTCGTACCAACTAGACATATTTTTAAAGTTTTGTGAAAAATAATATATGATGAGATTGATCATTGGGTTGGTGTACTGATGGGTATAGGTCTTTGGACTTCATCAGAGCCAACTCTTTTTATTAAAAATAAGGACTCTATAAATTAGTTGTGGGGTTTAGTAAAAAGACCTATAACTTTTTTTGGACCAATAAGAGGTCATTTCTTAGGAAATGACCTCTTATTTAGCAAAATTAATCTATATTATTAAATTTATTAAATGTAATGTCTTAAATTCATCTTTTAATTAATAAAATTATTCAATTAAGCTATTATATTTAGCTATAAGATAAAAGTTATGATATCTTTTTAAGATAATAAAGCATTCATTAGTATAAAAAGGCTTATAAATAAAGTTGGGATTGACCCCCAACAAGTTTATATAACCGCTTTAATAAAGATGAAAAATTGCAAAAATATAAAATTTTTAGCAATCTTGTAATATAATATTAAGTATAAATTATATAAAGACTAAACTAATAACACTTTTAATATTTAAATTATTAAACTAAATAAGGGTGAAAGAATGATTAATGTTGCTTTATTACAAATTTTACCAACCATATCACAAAAAGAAAATTTGCAAAAAGGGCTTGCTTATGTTGAAAAAGCTAAAAAAATGGGAGCCGATATTGTCTTATTTCCTGAAATGTGGAATAATGGTTATTATATTAAAAGTAATTTTGAACAATTAGTTAAGGAGGCAATTACACTAGATTCACAATTCATCAAAGAATTTCAAAAACAAGCTAAAACTTTGAATATTGCTATTTGTATTACTTTTTTAGAAAAAGATCATAACGCTTTACGAAATAGTTTAGCCTTAATTGACTGTTTTGGTAAGTTAAAATTGACATATGCTAAAGTTCATACTTGTGATTTTGGTGATGAAAAAGTATTGACCGCCGGTGATGATTTTTATGTTACAGATTTAGATACACCAAAGGGAGTTGTAAAATGTGGGGCTATGATTTGTTATGATCGTGAATTTCCAGAAAGTGCTCGCCTTTTAATGCTAAAAGGGGCTGAATTAATTTTAGTTCCCAATGCTTGTCCAATGGAAATAAATCGCCTTTCGCAATTACGTGCTCGAGCCTTTGAAAATATGTTAGGAATTGCAACGTGTAATTACCCAAAAGGTCATCCTGATTGTAATGGTCATTCAAGTGCTTTTGATGGAGTAGTCTATTTACCAAATTTACCAACTTCAAGAGATACTTTAATTTGTGAAGGATCCGAAAATGAAGAGATTTGCCTTGCTAGTTTTGATATTGAAATGATGAGAAATTATCGAAAACGTGAAGTTCATGGTAATTGTTATCGTCATCCCCAAAAATATCATCAATTAATTGAAGAACCATTTATTAGAAATGATTATCGTAAATAAAATGGATAATCAAGTTTGGTTTAAAATGTTGAAATTTAGTAGTTAAGTATTTTTAACTTAAATTAATATATAATGTATTAATCACCAATATAAAATAAATGAAGTAATCTAAAAAATTAGAGGTACAAAATGAACGTTTTTTTGTGTATAGTTTTATTAATTTTAGGCCTAGTTATTATTATTAAATGTGGCGATTGGTTTGTTGATGCGGCAAGTTGGTTCGCTGAAATATCAGGTATTCCTAAATTGATTGTTGGTGCAACTATTGTTAGCCTTGCGACAACCTTACCAGAATTATTAGTATCAGTTTTCGCTGCCGTTTCCGCAAGAACTCCAGGTAGTCAAGAACTAGTTGATATGGCAATTGGTAATGCGGTAGGTAGCGTTACTGCCAACACGGGCCTTATTTTAGCAATCGCTTTAATTTGTATACCTAGCGTTATTAATCGTAAAGAATATGCCTTAAAATCAGTTTTATTAATTGCAGCAGCACTAACAATTGCTGTTTTTGGATTAGCTTTTAATGGTGTTGAAACTGTGTCAAGTATTATTCTTTTATTAATATTTATTATAGCAATGACTGAAAATATTATTGTAGCAGTTAAAAATACCAAAAAAGAAAAAGATGTTGTAGAAAACCAGCCAGTTAAAATGGATAAATCAGGTAAAAGTATTTTTATAAATATTGTTAAATTTATTATAGGTGCCATAGGTATTGTTGTAGGAGCTGAACTCTTAAAAGATAATGGGCAAGAATTAGCTATTCTTTGTGGAGTGCCAACAAGAATTATCTCGGTAACTATTATTGCAATTGGAACATCTCTTCCAGAGTTAGTTACAACCATTACTTCAATTGTCAAAAAACAAGCATCGCTTTCAGCTGGTAATATTATTGGTGCTAATATTATTGATTTAACTTTAATTTTACCAATTTGTTCATTAATCTATGGCGGTAAATTACCAATGTTAGATAATGTTGCAAGAATTGATTTGCCCGCTTGTTTAATCGTAACGCTTATCGCATTAATACCAACCCTAATTACAAAAAAATTTTCCCGCGTACAAGGAATTATATTATTAGTAGCATATATTGGATATGTTGTATTAACATCTGTAATACACTAAAAGGTAGGATTTGAAAATGGTTAATATTGGGAATAGTTGGGATGATTTATTAAAAGATGAATTTAATAAAGAATATTATTTAAAATTACGGGCATTTCTTAAAAAAGAATATCAACAATATCGCATTTTTCCTTCAATGTATGATATTTTTAATGCTTTAAAATATACCGATTATAATGATGTTAAAGTTGTAATTTTAGGTCAGGATCCATATCATGAAATTGGACAAGCTCATGGATTATGTTTTTCGGTTTTAGATAATGTTGAATTTCCGCCCTCTTTAAAGAATATCTTTAAAGAATTGTGTGATGATTTACATTTAAACTATCCAGAAAGTGGAAATTTAACTAAATGGGCTAAGCAAGGTGTTTTATTATTAAACACTGTCTTGACGGTTCGGGAGCATTTCGCAAATAGTCACAAAAACAAAGGATGGGAAGTTTTTACTAGCAGGGTTATTGAACTATTAAATATGCGAGAAGATCCGATTATCTTTGTTTTATGGGGTAATGATGCTAAACAAAAGAGGCAACTTATTACTAATCCTAGACATATTATTTTAACAGCTTCCCATCCAAGTCCCCTATCTGCATATAATGGTTTTTTTGGCTGTCATCATTTTTCACTCATTAACAAAATATTAAAAGAAAATGGCAAAGAACCAATTGATTGGCAATTGTAAGTTTTTTAATTGCTTTATAGAAAAAATAGTAGTATAATTTACAATAGTATTAAATTAAGTTATAGGAGAAAAAAATGACTTGGACTACGATAAAAAATTTTATTATTAATGCTTGGAATAATAATTTCATTAGAATACTTGTAACAACATTATTATTTATTTTCTTTTGGTGGCTTTTTTCCTTAATTATCAAAAAGCTTAAAAAAAGAGCATTAAAACGAAAAACAGATCGTTTGGTTACAATTGTTGTTTTTAACCTTATATTATGGGGTGTACGAATAGGTCTAATCATTATCTATGCCAGCATTGTAGGTATTGATATGGCAGGGTTTGCGGCATTGATTGCATCAGCTGGTGTTGCTATTGGATTAGCCATCCAAGGTTCACTTTCTAATTTAGCAGGTGGAATCGTTTTAGTACTGACAAGACCTTTTCAATTAGGTGATTATATTGAAGCTCAAGGCGTTGGCGGCAGTGTTGAAGAAATAAAATTATTTTACACTCATATCATAACACCAGATAATAAAGTAATTATGATTCCTAATGGTACTTTAGCTAATGGTGTAATTACAAATTTTTCAAAAAAGAATATTCGCCGTGTTGATTTAATCTTTTCCATTTCTTATGAAGATAATGTAAAAAAGGCAATTGGAATTGTGGAAGAGGTTTGTCGTAATAATAAATTAATTTTAAGCCTTCCTACAACTTTTGTTGGTGAAAATGCTCAATCAAGCAGTTCTGTTGATATTGTGGTAAAAGTATGGTGTAATACTGAAAATTATTGGACTGTTTATTATGATTTAATTAGAGATGTTCATGAAGCCTTTGATAAAAATCAAATTACTATTCCATATCCACAAATTGATGTTCATACTAAATAAATAATTTATTTAAAAAAGCTCAGTTATGAGCAAAAGCTCAGTTATGAGCTTTTTTTATTTTTAAATTTTTGCAAGTTAATTATAACAATAATTAATCAATTTGTGCTATAATGATAAAAAAAGAAAAAAAAGGAAGTAAGAAATATGAGTATAAAAATTGATATTATTTCAGGTTTTTTAGGAGCAGGTAAAACCACATTAATTAAAAAATTATTAGAAAATGGCTTTAATCATGAAAAATTGGTTTTAATTGAAAATGAATTTGGAGAAATTGGAATTGATGGAACTTTTCTAAAAGAATCAGGTGTTAATATCAAAGAAATAAATTCTGGATGTATTTGTTGTTCATTAGTTGGTGATTTTACCAAATCAATGTCAGAAGTAATTGAACGTTTTAATCCTGAACGAATTATTATTGAACCATCTGGAGTTGGAAAATTATCAGATATTGTCTCAGCCGTATTAAAATTAGATTTGGATATTAAATTAAATATTGTTACAACCGTTGTAGATGGTAGCAAGTGTAAAATTTATATGAAAAATTTTGGTGAATTTTTTAATAATCAAGTTGAAGATGCTAATACCATTATTGTTAGTAAGACAGAAAAATTAACGGATGAAAAGAAAGAAGAAGTTTTGCAATTATTAAAAGAAAAAAATCCAAATGCCAATATTCTTTTTGTTAATTTACCAACGGTTGAAGGGAAAAAACTTTTTGAATTGTTAGAAAAACATTCATCAATTACCAAAGAATTAGAAGAACGTTTAAAAAATGCTCATCACCATCACCATGACGACGATGACGATGAACACGAATGTTGCCACCATCACCATGACGATGACGAGGATGAACACGAATGTTGTCACCATCACCATGACGATGACGAGGATGAACACGAATGTTGTCACCATCACCATGACGACGATGACGATGATGAACACGAATGTTGTCACCATCACCATCATGGACATGATGCTGATGAAGTATTTACATCTTATGGTTTTGAAACAACCAAATCATATACTTATAATGAGTTAGAAGAAATATTAAAGGCCTTAAATAATGAAACATTATATGGTGTTGTCCTTCGTGCTAAAGGATTATTAAGCGCAAGTGATAATGAAAATTGGTATTATTTTGATTATGTTGCGGGGGACTATCAAATAAACGAAGGAAATAGCGATTTTATGGGACGATTTGTTGTTATTGGCTCAAAACTTAATCAAGAAAATTTAGAAAAATTAATTTTAAAAAAATAAAATATTATGAAAGGAAAAAAATATAATTTATAATATTATATTTTAGAAATAGATAATATGATGGAAATTCCTATTTTTGTCGTTAATGGTTTCCTTGATGCAGGTAAAACGACGTTTATTTTAGATGCTATCGAAAAAGATGGTTTTGATAAACGGGGAAGAACACTTGTTATTGAGTGCGAAGAAGGTGAAATCGAATTAAGTTCGGAAATTGCGCAATTACATAATACTGCGGTTGTTAAAATTGATAAACAAGATGATTTAACTCCTGAATATTTAAGTGAACTTGCAACAAGGTTTTTACCTGATCGAGTAATATTAGAATTTAACTGTATGTGGAATTTAAAGGAATTGTATTTTCCCGAAGGATATCGTTTAGCTCAAGTCATAACATTTATTGATATGTCAACTTTTGAAATCTATTTCAATAATATGCGTCAAAAATTTAAAGATATGATTGAATTTTCTGACTTGGTTGTTTTTAATCGTTGTCAAGATCTTGAAAAACTTGCACCATATCAAACAGGCATGAAATTAATGAATAGTTCGGCACAATTTGTCGTTATGGATGAAGATGGAACTACCAAAAAAGCTTTTGAAGAACCACTTCCATATGATATTAATCAAGATATTATTAAAATTGAACCAGATGATTATGGTAGATGGTATATTGATACTTTTGACAATCCTGAAAGATATCGTGGTAAAGTGGTTGAATTTGATGCTCTTGTAACGCTTTCGAAAAAATTACCAAAAGGCACTTTTTTTGCTGGAAGATATGCGATGACTTGTTGTGCATCAGATGTTCAATTATATGGTCATTTATGTAAAGATACTTTAGGGGTAAAACTCAAAAATAAATGTTGGATTCATATTGTAGCAACGCTAGAATTTGAATACTCCGAAGAATATCAAGAAGAAGAAGGTGTGCTATATCCCAAATCAATTAAGCTTATTGCACCTCTTAAAAATCCAATTCTTGATTTAAGGTAGAGTATGAAATTTATTAATAACGTTAAGAAAAAATGCCCAGTTTGTCAAAATGAACATAATTATCAAAAATTATTAGAAAATAATTCTTTTGGAATGCGTGATTTAGACACAAGACCACCAGGAATGATGCGCAATATGATGCATTTATTAGTTGAAAAATGTCCTGTTTGTGGTTATGTCAGTTATGACATGAATCAACCCATAACAAGTTCGACTAAAAGTATCATGGAAAGCGCAAAATATCAAGAAATTTTGCATGATGATGAACTTAATTTTGCGATAAAAAAGTTCATGCTATTGGGATATTTATTAGAAAATAGTGATGTAAAAAAAGCTGGTATAACTTATCTTCGCTCTGCTTGGATGGCTGATGATGCTAAAAAGCCTCAAATAGCTATGAAAATGCGCAGTAAAGCTATTAAGTTTTTAGAATTATCTTTAAAGACGGAAGAAGATGAAAATGTTTCATTAATTATCGTTGATTTATATCGCAGGATTAGAATGTTTGATGAAGCCAAAGAAGAAGCTGAATATCGTTTAAATAATTTAGGTTTACCAAAATATAAAAAAAACATATTATTATATCAAATAAAACTATGTCAAGAACATGATGATTTAGATCATACAATTCCTGGTAATTATGATTATACCTTAGAAAGAGTTGATGATGATGAATAACATTATTGTTAGTAGTTGTTTATTAGGTAATAATTGCAAATATAATGGTGGTAATAATTTTAAACCTGAACTAACGCTTTTAAGCAAAAAATATCACTTAATTCCTTTTTGTCCAGAGGTTATGGGAGGTCTTTCTACTCCCCGTGTTCCAGCTGAAATTAGAGGAAAGAAAGTTATTAATCAAAATCAGATTGATGTAACGGAAGCTTATTTAAAAGGAGCTAATCTTTGTTTAGAACTTGCTAAAAAAAATAATTGTCAATATGCTATTTTAAAGAGTAAAAGTCCATCATGTGGTTTTGGACTTATTTATGATGGCAGTTTTACAAAAAAAGCGATTAAAGGAAATGGTATTACTGCAGATTTATTATATAAAAATGGCATTGTGATTTTAAATGAAAATAATTATTCACAAAAGTTGTAAAATTAGGCCTTTGGGCCTTTTTTATTAGGATAAAATAAATAAATTGAAAAAAAAAGTTATTAATGGTATAATAAAACTGAAAGGTAGTAGCAAAAGTTGTCATATGAATAATCGCAAACTAACTAATGAAGAAAAAAGAAAAAATCTTAATACCTTGTTAGAAAAAGGAAAAGATTTAGAAGATCGTGGTAAATTTAATGAGGCAGAAAAAACTTTGTTAAAAGCATGCCGAATTGCTGAAAACATTTATCGGCAAACCGCGAGTAGTAAAGATAAAATTAAACTAATTGAATCTTATGTAAAAATAAGTACTTTCTATAAAAATCGGGGCAATTATTTAGATATTGTTCAAAAATGGTATCAAAAAATTGTTGGTGTTTTAAGTGATGCATGCAATCAGTATTCTAGTTTAGATGATTATCGTTATTTATTAGAGTGGATTATCAAAACCATTTATTTAATGAATGATAATACGGATTATAAACATCAATTATTATTGGCAACTAAAATGAAAGGTTATGCTAAGTTACTATATAAAAAAACGAAAACTCATGAAGATTTGAAATTTATTATTTTAGCCGAACTTTTTTTAGGCGATGCTAATCAAAAATTAAATCATCCAATTAAAGCATATTATTATTATCAACTTGTCGCCAAAAAGTTAGAAAAGATTTATTATCAACTTTTAGATGAAACAATTATGAATGATTTATTTGATGTATATTATAAATTATTAAATTTAACTAATCATAAATTGTGTAAAATTTTTCATCGAAAATGGCAAAATCGAATTTATATATTAAAGGAGAAAAAAAATGCTAATTAAAGCTATAAGCATATTATTAGAAGAATCGCAAGTTCCTGCAGATTATTTAGGTGAGAATTGGGAAATTTTTTCAGTAATACTTATTACATTAGGAATCTTACCTTGGGCAGTATTAGTTTTATATATTTTATTCTTTCGCCGATATCAAATTAAATATTATTTTGATGGTAATTTAGTAAATAAAGTAAATTATAAAAAAGGACAAACAATCAAGCTATATGAATATAATGAAAATAATAGTTGGTATGTAGATCCTGATTGTGAAATTAAATTTGTTAAACAAACGATGCCAGCCGAAAATATTAAACTTTACGCAAGAAGTGCATATTATTTTAACGGAGAATAAATAAAATAAGAGGTAATTTATGAAACTTCAAATTGATGAGATACCAAATTTAGAAGAAACCGAAATTATAATTAGGTGTCGTGAAGTTGACGACCGAATTAACCGAATCGGTAATTATATAAGAACAAGTTATATTACGATTAATGGTAAAGATAATGGCGAATCATATGTCTTATATTTAGACGATATCTATTATTTTGAAGCTGTTGATAATAAAGTCTTTGCATACGACGAACACAAAGTTTATGAAGTAAGTTATAAACTTCAAGAATTAGCCGATCTTTTAAGAAAAACTTCCTTCATTCAAGTTGCAAGAACGGTTATTTTAAATATCAATAAAATTGAAAAAGTAAGTACACTTGTTAATGGTAGAATTAGTGCGGTTTTGATTAATAAGGAAAAAATGATTATTACAAGAGCATATGCGCATGCTTTCAAACAAAAATTAAACGGATAGGAGGAAGAAAATGTCAAATAAAAAATTTAATATCTTAAAATTTATTGCTAATTATTTAATAATTTTAATATCAATTTTCGCTCTTATCACAATTATTTTTGCGGGACTATTAGAATTTATTAATCGAAGTGTCTTATCGGGAAAAGATTTACTCATTTTCTTTATTGTATCGGCTGTTGCTAGTATTTTATTTAGTATTGTTTTTAAATTAAATAATATATCAATTGTTTTACAAGCTATTATTATTTATTTTCTTTTATCTTTAATTGTTGTATTAGTAGGATATTATGTTTTATACATTTACGATATAGGTCATAATTATAAATTGTTTATTTCAACTATTATTTTTATCATAGTAGGTCTTGTTTTCTTAATTTTATTCTTAATTATTAAGCTACGAAAAGTAAACAAGTCACTTAATGAAAACTTGAAAAATTTCAAGGAGCGTGACCACTAATGAAAAAAATAAGTAAAAAAATCATAATATTGGTCATAATATTATTAATGTTTATGGGAATAAACTATGTAATAATGGATACTAATCATAATGTTGTTTTAGCAAATGAGAGCGTAGAATTTGAAAACTTTGATTATGAAATTGAAAAAATTCGCCAAGATGGTGATTTAAAAATAAATATTATTTTATCTTGGGATACGAAGGAAGAAATTTTTATTAATCATATTTTCATTACAGTTCCTAATCAAGAAGAGGAAGTTACTAATATTAAACCAGAATCTAATCTCAAAAATAATAATATGTATCACTATAATTTAAATTTCACAGTCCAAAATTGGCAAATTGGAACGATGAAAATTGATATTGCCTATTCTAATAATTTAGCTAATACTTCCGAAGAACATTATATTTTCTATATTGCTGAAGGTAAATATTTAGAAGAAGAAATTTCGTGGGGTAATGCTATTTTTCTTGCTATTATAACGACTTTTTGTATTGCGATTGGAACTTTTATAATTATTGAAAATAATAAAAAAAGTTATTTAGATAATATTAATTAACGAGGAGGAATTAACTCATGTTTAAAGCATATCTTGAAGACTTTTATGATATTAAAATAATTGCACCTATCATTAAAGCAATTGATCAAAAAGCCATTTATGCTAAAATAGACGATGAGTTAATTTCTCTTTTTTGCCAAAATTATTATCATATTAATAATGAAGAACATTTATATTTGAAAAGCCCTAAACTTTTAGAACCACATAAAGATATTACAATCGTAACTAATATTGGTGAAGAACATTTATCACTTGGTAAAATTACAAGATCACCACTTTTTGAGGAAAAATATTATTTTAATGATTGGCTAGGCTATCAATACACCAAAGAAGCTACCAAGTTTAGAATTTGGAGTCCCGTTGCAAAAGAAGTTCGTCTTGTTATTGATAATAAATTTTATCCTCTTGTTTATCAAGATCAAGGCGTTTGGCAAATTACTATTTCTAAAGATTTAGAAGGTGCAAAATATCATTATAATTTTCGGATTAATGAAGAATTTATTGATACGTTAGATCCTTATGCCAAAAGTAGTTTAGCAAATAGTAAAGAAAATTATGTTATTGATTTAAATAAAACTTATCAAATGACCGAAACATATTTTACTAAACCAAACTTTAAAGCAAATCAAGCTATTATTTATGAAATAAATATTCGCGATGCTACATCAAAAACTAATTTAACTAACAAAGGAACTTTTAAAGCATTTGAAGATACAAAAGACTTAAAGATTGGTCTTGGTTATCTTAAAGATTTAAACATTACGCATATCCAATTACTTCCAGTTATGAGCTTTGGTGGAGTTGATGAAAATATTAAGGATTCAAATGATGCGAATTTTCAATATAACTGGGGTTATAATCCGATGGAATATTTTGTCCCATCTGGCTTTTTGGCCTCTGATGCTCAAGATCCTTATTGTAAAATTAATGAATTAAAAAAATTAATTGATACAATTCACAAACTCAAAATGGGGGTTAATTTAGATGTAGTTTACAATCATGTTTACGATCGAATGTGGTTTCCATTTGAACGTTTAGTTCCCGGTTATACTTTTCGAACTGATGAAAAGGATTTTTTAACTAATTCTTCATGGTGTGGCAATGATTTAAAGACTGATCACTTAATGATTAGAAAATTAATTATTGATTCGGTTTTATTTTTACAAACCTTTTATAAAGTTGATGGCTTTAGATTCGATTTAATGGGATTAATTGATATTGAAACAATGAAGCAATTAACCAAAGAAGTTATGAAAAATAATCCTTTAGCGATGATTTATGGTGAAGGATGGGAAATGGATGTAGCATTACCGGAAAAACAAAGAGCCAATATGAGCAATGCTTACCTATTAACTAATATTGCTTTTTTTAATGATTATTTTCGCAATCTTTGGCGAGGTAATGAATATCAATTAGGATACTTAGACCAAAAGAAGTTCGATAAAAAACTAGTTTTAAAATTAATAAAAGGATATACTTATCAAGCGGGTGAATTTCAAAATGCTTTACAGTCGATTAATTATGTTGAATGTCATGACAATCATACTTTATATGATTTATTAAAAATTAAACATCCCCAATTTTCAGAAGAAAAGCTTATTGATTTAGTGCGCCTTGCTTTAGGAATAACTGTTTTATCATGTGGCATTTGTTTTATTCATGCAGGTCAAGAATTATTAAGAACCAAAAAACTATATCATAATTCATATAATTTAGATGATGAAATTAATGGTATTAATTGGCAAAATGTCCCAAATCTAACCGAAAGTCTCAAAGATTTATTAAAAATTCGGCAAAGTATTTCAAGCTTTAAACTATCCGAAAAACAGGCGATAGATCAGTGTTTTAAACTTGATGATTCTTTCGAATTACCGGTTGTTCGAATTACGACCTCAAATTATGAAATTTATCAAATGATTATTTCGAATGATTATTTAAGTCATACCAAATATTTTGCGCCAAATACTTATTTAATTTATGATGGAAAAAGATTGACCTTGCAAAATGTTCAAAGATTTGAAATAAATAAGCCAGGCGTATATCTTTTTAAGAAATAATTTCTAAATAAAAAACTGAAAAGTCCATTATTTTTGAACTTTTCAGTTTTTGTCATCGGTTTTACAATTATATACTTGATCAATATTAATGATGGGAAGATATTTTTCATCGATTTTTTTTATTTCACTAGTTAATAATTCATCTAATTCGTTAGTTGTACAATTAATTTTTTTAGTCATTACGACATCAAATAAAATTTTAGTAAAATCATCGCCAAAAATGACTCTAAAATCATGAATTGAAAGGGTATTATCAATATCATGAATAATTTTGGTAATTTGAGTTTTTAATTCGTTAACACGGGGATTATCTATTTCAACAGGATCAAGATGAATGGTCATTTTAATAGCAAAACGTTTTGCTAAATCTCTTTCAATGTTATCAATTATATTATGCGCATTAACAATGTTTATTGTACTAGCCATTTCCACATGAATACTTGCAAAAGTAGTACATTTACCATAATGATGAATGATAAGATCATGAGCACCAAGAACATTATCATATTCAAGAACTGCCTTAATTATTTCATCGATTTCTTGTTGAGATGGTTTGGTACCTATCAATAAATTAGCTGTTTCAATTGCCATTTTTAAACCAGAAATAATGATAAATAAACTAACTAATAAACTAATAATATTATCAATAATGATAAAAGAGGTTATTTTAATAACGATTAAACCAACGATAATAGCAAGTGAAGATAAAGCATCATTTAAACTATCTTTGTAAGATGCTATTAAAGTTTTAGAATCTATTAATTTAGCGGTTTTTTTATAAAATGATGCTTGCCATAATTTAATTAGAATGGAAATTACCATAATTAAAATAGTTAAGTCAGTAACGATTGAATTAGAAGAAGCATTAATCAATTTGATAATAGTTTCTTTGGTGATACTAAAACCCATAAGTAAAATCAAAAAAGAAAGAATCAGACCTGTAATGTATTCCACTCTTTCATGACCAAACGGGTGTTTTTCATCAGCAGGTGTGCTTGATATTTTAAAGCCAATCGTTGTAATAATTGATGAAAAAACATCAGTTAAATTATTAAAGCCATCAGCTAAAATAGCCATACTAAAGGTTAATAAACCAAGGACAATTTTGGTTATACTTAATAATAAATTACTAATAATACCAAGAATTCCTGCTAAAGTACCGTATTTGGCTCTTACTTTAGGATTTTTTAAATTAGAATGGTCTTTAATAAAAAGTTTAATTAATAAATTATTCATATTATTTTATAAAAGATGAATATTTTCTTTTGCTAAAGCTGAAAGATATTCATCATCCCAAAGTGATGATTGAACTTCGCCAATATGTTTTTTCTTTAAAAAATACATACAAAGACGCGATTGACCGATACCACCACCAATGGTTAAAGGTAATTTATGATTAAGAATATCTTGTACATAAGGATTAGATAATTTAAATTCTTCACCACGTTTTTTTAATTGTTCAACAAGGGATTTATCATCAACTCTAATTCCCATTGAAGAAATTTCAAAAGCATGACCGAGAACATCATACCATAAAATAATATCACCATTTAAAAGCCAATCATCATAGTCAGCGGCTCTGCCATCATGAGGTTTGCCATCTTTTAAATCCCAACCAATTTGATAAATAAAAACGGCTTTATGTTTTTTGGCTATTTCATCTTCACGTTTTTTGCGATCAAGATTAGGATAGATTTCTTCTAGTTCTGTACTTGAAATAAAGAAAATATCATTTGGTAAAACCGTTTCTAATATAGGATAACGATTAGCAACCTTATAACTTAATAATTTAATAACGCTATAAATTTTTTGCACCGTTTTTTGTAAAAAAGCCAAATTACGATCATTTTGATTAATTATTTTTTCCCAATCCCATTGATCAACATAAATGGAATGAAGATTATCCATTTCTTCATCACGTCTAATCGCATTCATATCTGTATATAATCCGGCACCTTCTTTAAAACCATATTTAGCAAGCGCCATTCGTTTCCATTTTGCAAGTGATTGAACGACTTCAATCGGTTTATTTAAATGAAGAGCATCAAAATTTACTGGTCTTTCAACTCCGTTTAAGTTATCATTTAATCCAGTTTCAGGATAGACCATCAAAGGAGCCGATACTCTTGTTAAATTCATTGCTTCACTAAAATCGCGTTCAAAGTTATCTTTTATAAACTTTATAGCAATTTCAGTTTCTAGTAAATCAAGTTTTGTTTGATATTTCATAAAATAATCACCTCGTATTTTTAAATATTATATCATAATTTTTACAAAATATGTTAAATTGGTGCATTGTTTTTTTTAATATGCTATAATGAAATATATAAGGCTTTGGTATTTAAAATGGTATGGTTATAAATCATAAATAATGAATAAAAGCCTTAATATATAACTTAAGTTTATATAAAATGAAAGGAGAAAGGTAGATAAGGATATCTACTTGAAAAAATTATGATATATCGTGAATTTGCAAAACTGAATATAAAAACATCATTACTAGGCTTTGGCTGCATGCGTTTCCCAACTAAAGCAGATGGAACAATTAATGAAGTAGAGGCTACTGAAATGATTGATTATGCCATAAAAGCAGGAGTTAATTATATTGATACGGCCTATCCTTATCATAATGGAGAATCAGAACCTTTGTTAGGTAGGGCTCTAGCAAAATATCCACGCTCTTCATATTATTTAGCAACAAAACTTCCGCTTTGGCAAGTTCAAACAAAAGAAGATGTAGTTACCATTTTTAATGACCAATTAAAAAGATTAAATACCGATTACATTGATTTTTATTTACTACACGCAATGAGTGATGAGCGTTTTGAACTCGTCAAGCGATTAGGGATTATTGAAATTTGTGAAAGACTTAAAAAAGAAGGTAAAATTAAATATCTAGGTTTTTCTTTTCATGACTCATATGAAACATTTGAAAAAATCTTAACTTATCATAATTGGGATTTTTGTCAAATTCAATTTAATTATATGGATACGCAAATTCAAGCAGGCCTTAAAGGGTACAAGTTAGCTGCTTCTTTAGGTATTCCGATGATTGTTATGGAACCTGTTAAAGGTGGCTTGTTAGCCAAATTACCTGCCGAAATTAGTCAAGTTTTACCAAAAACTTTATCAACAACTGATGCTTCATACGCCTTAAGATATGTTGCTCAATTTGATAACGTTAAGGTTATTTTAAGTGGGATGTCATCTCTTGATCAAGTTAAAGATAATTTAAACACTTTTAATAATTATCATCCGCTTGATAAAACTGAACAAAAAGCCATTGAAGAAGTTGTTAAACAATTAAATTTACGAATTAAAAATGGTTGCACTGGATGTCGATATTGTATGCCGTGTCCTAAAGGCGTTAATATTCCACGTATTTTTGCAAATTGGAATGAATTTGGTATTTATGATCAAAAGGATACATATTTGAAAAGAGTAAAGCAACAACTTACGGATGAAACATTTATCAACAATTGTATTAAATGTGGAAAATGTGAAAAGGCTTGTCCCCAACACATCGAAATTCGGCAAAATTTTGCCCAGATTCAAGCAGAATTAGAAAAATTAAATTAATAATTAACGGAAAAAAGATATGAAAAATTATTTTATAATTAATCCGATTTCCGGTAAGGAAAATGGTCAAAAGTATATTGAAGAGGCTATTGAATTACTAGATGAAAAAATTAAACAAACTAATCAATTCTATTTATTGACAACTAGTAAACCAGCTGATGCCACAAATATTGCAAAAAAAATTGGTGCAGAAAATCAAGATGAGAATATTAATCTTTTTGCTTGTGGCGGTGATGGCACATGTTTTGAAGTATTAAATGGTATTATCGACTATCCTAAAGTTCATTTTGGGATTATCCCGATTGGTTCATGTAATGATTTTCTTAAAACTTTTAGTGATTATGATTTTACTTCGATTGAAAAACAATTAGAAGGAACGGCCACCCCAATTGATGTTATTAAAGTAAATAATGAATATGCTTTAAATGTTGTTAACTTTGGATTTGATGCTAAAGTTAATAATGATCAAATGAAATTAAGAAAAAAAATTAAAAAAATTTCCAAAGCTTATAATATCGCTCTTTTAAAAAATGCTTTATCACTTAAAAAAGCGCAAATGATAGACTTATATGTTGATAATGAACTTTTCTATCATGGTAAAATGTTATTAGCAAATGTAGCTAATGCTAAATTTTATGGTGGTGGCTATCAATGTGCACCTCTTGCAAGTGTTGAAGATGGCCTATTTGATGTGTTAGTTGTTAAAAAAATTTCGCTTTTTAAATTTATTCGGTTAGTTAAATATTACAAACAAGGTCTACACCTTAGTCTTCCTAAATTTAATAAAATTTTATTATATAAACAAGGACAACAAATTCGGCTTGTTAGTAATCAAGATGTTGTAGGTTGCTTTGATGGTGAAACCAAAATAGCAAAAGAATTTAAGCTAGAACTTTTAGCAAGCAAAATTAATTTTATTATACCTTCTAATAAATAACTCTACTAAATGTAGGGTTATTGTTATATTTTTACCAAAAATTCATATATTGAAGTGGTGATATAATGAAAAGAATAGGTAAACTATTATTAATATGTGGTTTTTTTGGTATAATTATTTCTTTATTAAGTATTAATAAAATTAAGGCGGAAGATAACTTAATAAAAAATGTTGATTCGGCGATTGCCCTTGAAGTAGATACGGGTGATATTTTATACGATTATCATAGTGAAGAAACGCATTTCCCTGCTAGTACAACTAAAGTAATGACAATTAAACTTGTAATGGATGCTTTAAATGATGGAACTTTAAAACATGATCAACTATTAACTACCTCCGAATATGCCTCATCAATGGGCGGAAGTCAAATTTTTTTAGCACCTGATGAACAAATGACAGTTGATGACTTATTGAAAGCCGTTATAATTGCTTCAGCGAACGATGCGGCCGTTGTGCTGGCAGAAGGAATTGCAGGTAGTGAAGAACAATTTGTTAATAAAATGAACGAAGAAGCAAGGCGCTTAAATATGAACCAAACCCATTATGTGAATGCTACTGGTTTACATAATGATTCGCATGTAAGTAGTGCCCATGATTTAGGAATTATTGCAAGAGAATTATTATTAAATTATGAAGATGAAATTATTCCCCTTACTTCGACATATGAAGACTATTTACGGAAAGATACAAATAAACCTTTTTGGCTTGTTAATACGAATAAATTAATCAAAAATGGTAGTGGAATAGATGGCTTAAAAACAGGATGGACTAATCAAGCCGGTTACTGTCTTGTGGCAACCAAAAAAGCTAATGGCATGCGCATCATTACAGCGGTAATGGGTGCCCCAACCATTGAAGGAAGAAATACCGATACGGTTAATTTGATGAATTATGTTTTTGCTAACTTTGAAAAGCAAATTATAAGTCCTAAGGGTTCAATTGTTAAAACCGAAGAGGATATGCTTATGAATCCTTCGGTTTATAATATAGTTTTATCTCAAGATATTGCAAGAATGATTAAGAAAAAAGCGACTGGTGGCATAGTAACATATCAAGTTGAAATTGATAAAGATAAATTAAGCAACAATGATGAAAAAATAATCGGTAAAATATATGTTTATATTGATAGTAAGCTTTATAAATCATTTGATTTAGAATTAAAAGAAAAACTTAAAAAAAGTAATTTCCTTGAACTTTTAGGAAGTATTTTTGAAAATATTTTATAAAAAAATGCGTCAAATAAAAAAAGAATTAGCCTAATTCTTTTTTTTATGGACTTTTTTAAAAAAAATATAACATATTTAGACAATCTAATTTTGTTATATTTTAGGAATTATGTATTTTGTTATTTTTAACTTTTGCGAAAAAAAGCATCTTATGCTAAAATCTAAGAGGGGGTGTAAACATGGCGGTAAATATCCAGATGTCAATTAGAAAAAATATGTTATTTGTGCGGCTAAAAGGTGAATTAGATCAAGCAGTAACTGAAAAACTGAAAATTAGAATTAGTGAGGTCATTGATAAATATGAAATTAAATATTTAATATTTAATTTTGAAAATCTTAATTTTATGGATAGTAGTGGTGTAGGTTTTATCATAGGTAGGTATTCGGAGTTAAAACGTAAAAATGGTAAAATTATTGTTTGTTCAATGAATCGTTTAATTGAAAGAATTTTTAATTTATCAGGCTTAAAAAAAATATGTGGTGTTGCTTCAACGGAAAAAGAAGCAGAAAAAATGTTGGAGGTGGCATAATGTATAATGAAATAAAAACAAGTTTTTTAGCTAAAATTGAAAATGTTATGTTGGCAAGAACCATTGGTGTAGGTTTTTTAATGGGTCTTGATTTACAACTTAATTTCATCAATGAGGTTAAGACGGTAATCTCGGAAGCTGTTACTAATGCAATTGTTCATGGCTGTTTATCAAATGAAAACAAATTTGTCCAAATGAATTTATCCTATGATGCTGTAAATATTTACATTGAAGTAATCGATAATGGAATTGGAATTGAAGATGTCGAAAAAGCTAAAGAACCTCTCTTTTCAACTAAGGTAGAAGAAGAAAGAGCTGGTCTTGGCTTTACCATTATGGATGTTTTTACAGATAGGCTAGATGTTGAATCAAAAGTCAATGAAGGTACAAGAGTCTTAATGGTGAAAAAATACAGTGAATAGATACAATTTTAATTGTTATGAATATATTCTTAATGAAAATGTGGATTTAATCTATATTTTAGCCAGGCGATTTACTCAAGATGCTAAGGTGTATGATGAATTAATCAATGTAGGGTTTAAAGGACTTTATAAAGCTATTAGACAATTTGATATGAAACTTAATAAGAGTTTTGCAAAATTCGCGGTTAAATTTATTATTGTAGATATGAAAAATAAACTTAAAAGTTTAACAATTGATAAAATATCGATAAGTGAAAAGGAAGAGCATTTAAAAATAGTTAAAAAATGATGAGTGAAATGAAAATTTCACTTTTTTTGTATATATTGGAAAAAAATACTAATAATATTTTTGAAAGGATAGATAATTATGGAAAAAGAAATTTATAAAAAAGTCTTAAACGAGAAAAAAATAAAAAGACCAATATTTTTAAATGCCATCAAAGCTTTTGTTGTAGGTGGCTTAATATGTTTAATAGCTCAAACCATTCTTTGGCTTTTTAAAGATTTGTTACATCTTGAAAAAACTGCTTCAACTAGTTTAATGTATATTGTTATTGTGGGAGTAACAGCGATTTTAACTGGTCTTGGTATCTTTGATAAGATTGGTCAATTTTCAGGAGCTGGTACGATTATTCCAATTACGGGTTTTTCTAATTCGATGGCATCATCAGCTTTAGAAAGTAAAAGTGAAGGAATCATTCTAGGCATTATGACAAATATGTTTAAATTAGCTGGAGCTGTGATTGTGGCTGGGGTTGTTAGTGCTTTTATTACTGGTACAATAATTTATTTATTTAGGTGATAAAATGAAATATGTCGGTAAAAATAGTGCAGAATTTAAAAATGTTTATTTAAGAGCTGCCTCAACTATATCAGGACCAAAAGAAAAAAAAGGACCACTAGGACAATATTTTGATTATAGTTATAGTGATAATCATTGCAATGCGGAAAACTGGGAACAAGCTGAAATAAAAATGCAACAAAATGCAATTGATACAGCATTAGTCAAAAGTGGGTTGGAGATTGACAATATTAATTTAATCATTGGGGGAGATCTTAACAATCAATTAGCAGTTACTAATTATGCAATGCGAGATTATCATGTGCCTTATTTAGGGGTGTATGGGGCCTGTTCAACTTGTGTTGAATCGTTGATTATTGCCGCAAGTTATATTGATGCAGGCTTTGGAGAAAATATTTTAACGGTTACTTCAAGTCATAATTCGACAAGTGAAAGACAATTTCGTTATCCAACAGAATATGGCGGACAAAAACCTAATTCAATGACTTCTACCGCAACCGGAGCAGGATCGGCTATTGTTTCACGTTCTGCCTCAACAATTAAAATTACAAAAATGACAATTGGTTCAGTTGTTGATCCCGAACTTTCTGATACGCAAGATATGGGTAGAACAATGGCACCGGCTGCAGCTTCTACGTTAAGACAACATTTAGAAGACTTTAAAATAAAACCTTCTGAATATGATTTAATCTTAACGGGAGATTTATCAATGTATGGCGCCGATGTCTTAAAAGGTATTATGGCTGAATTTGACTGTCCTCTAGGAAATAATTACAATGATGCGGGTTTAATGCTTTATGATACGAAAAGTCAAAAAGTTTTTGCGGGGGGAAGTGGATGTGGATGCATTACTTTAGTAGGTTTTAGTTATGTAATTGATGCTATGCGTAAAGGAATTTATCAAAAAGTTTTGCTAATTGCAACCGGTGCTTTAATGAACCCCATTATGGTTGCTCAAAACGAAACGATTCCTGCTATTGCTCATGCTATTGTTTTTGAAAGGAGTAATGTATGATTTTTTTAAATGCTTTTTTAATAGGTGGTTTAATTTGTTTGATTGCTCAATTAATTTTAGATTGTTTTAAATTATTACCTGCTCATATTGTTGTTATTTTTGTTGTATTAGGATCCATTTTTGAAGCATTTCACTTATATGATAAATTAGTTGATTTTGCTGGAGCAGGCGCATTATTGCCAATTTCTAGTTTTGGTCATTCTTTAACTCATGCGGCGGTTGATGCAGCTGTTAATAGTAACTATTTAGGAATATTTACGGGTATTTTTGATTTAACATCAAGTGGAATTGCGGCAGCGATCTTTTTTTCCTTTTTAATAGCGCTAGTATGTAAACCAAGAGGTTAAAATGAATTTAATTGTTGAACGACTTAAAAAAGATTTAGCTTATCAAGAATCTTTTGATGTCACATTTCGTGAAGTTGAAAATGAAACGCATCATTTTTGGGTGATTTTTCTTAATTTCTTAACCAAAAGTGAAGGCATTATTGATATAATTTATACTTTAGATCATTTTACCCAAAATAAGGGCTCTTGTGAACTTGCTAAAATATTATTAAATGAAAGCACAACGGTTGAAGATGATTATCAAACAATTTATGAGGCTATTTTAAATGGGAACTTAGCTATTTTGATGGATGATGAATGTCAAGCAATTGTTAGTGAAGTAAAAAATTATCCTACTAGAGGAATTGAAGAACCAGATAGTGAAAAAGTAGTAAGAGGTAGTAGGGATGGCTTTACCGAAAATATCGCTACTAATATTGGTTTAATTAGAAGAAGAATTAAGACAGGAAATTTAAAAATAATTAAATATACAATTGGCACTATCAGTAAAACTATCGTAGCCCTTGTTTATATAGAAGATTATGTCAATCATAAATATTTAAATAAAGCAATCAAAAGGTTAGAAAATATTAAAGTTGATGAATTAACGATGAGTGACAAAGCTTTAGAAGAATTAGTCATTAATAATAGTTATACGCCTTATCCTTTAGTTAAATATACCGAAAGGCCTGATACATTTGCGGCCCATTTATATCAAGGAATGTTTGGAATTATGGTAGATACATCACCTAGCGCAATGTTAGGACCGGTATCTTTATTTGATCATATGCAACATGCGGAAGAATTTCGTCAAACCTTAATTTCAGGTTCTTATTTACGTTTCATTCGTTTTATTGGAATCGTTGTTTCTTTTTTAGTTGTTCCATTATGGTTTATGTTGCTTCAATATGAAAAATTTCATTTTAGTTATTTTGGAAAAATTTTTGAAGTAGATAATAATCATGGTGCTATTTTTATTCAATTAATTTTGATGGAATTAGGAATTGAATTTATTAGAATGGCATCAATTCATACTCCTAATGCTCTATCAACTTCAATGGGAATTATTGCGGGGGTTATTATAGGTGAAATGGCGATCAATATGAATATTTTATCAGAACAAGTGGTTTTATTGGGTGCTATTTCCGCAATCGGTTCGTATATAACACCTAGTTATGAACTGAGCTTAGCCAATAAAATTGCCAAATTAGTTGTCATCATTTGCGTTTTTTGTTTTGGTATTTATGGATTTATAGCAAGTATTTTAGGTTTAATCATTTATTTAGCCCTTTTGAAAAGTTTTGGTCGCCCTTATTTATATCCGTTAATCCCTTTTAATTTTAAAGCAATGCTCCAACAACTTTTTCGCAAGCCTTACAAAAATAAAAAAACTAAATAATTATAACTATACGAAATCCTTGCAAAAAGCCCCTTTATTTAGTATAATATGCTAAGAAAGGATGGATATTATGGCAAATATAAAAATTTTTGCACTGGGTGGCCTTGGTGAAAATGGCAAAAATATGTATGTTGTTGAAGTCGATAATCATATTTTCATTCTTGATGCAGGCATTAAATACCCTGATATTGATATGTATGGTGTTGATGCCGTTATTGCCGATATATCATATTTGGTTAAAAATAAAGAACGAATCGAAGGCGTTTTTATTTCCCATGGTCACGAAGATCATATTAATGCTTTACCATATTTGTTAAAGCAAATCCCAACACGAATTTATGGTACCCATTTTACAATTTGCTTGATTGAAAATTTACTCTTAAATAATAAAATGGATTTTAAAAACTATAAATTATTTCGCATCAATGAAAATAAAATTCTTAAATTTGGCAATGTTAACGTTTCTTTCTTTAATACAACCCATAGTATTCCCGAATCAGTAGCTATTTCAATTAATACTTCTGATGGTTCAATTGTTTATTGTACGGATTTTATTTTTGGTCCGACTAATTATGGAAAATATCAAACTTCCTTTGATAAAATTACTGATCTTGGTAAAGGTCATGTATTAGCAGTTTTAGCTGAAAGTATCGGTGCCGGCACCATTAATCGCATTAAAAATGATTCATTACTAGAACATAGTTATAAAAATATTTTAGTTAACTCGCAAGGAAGAATCATTGTTTCAACTTATTCATCCGATTTAAGTAGAATTCAAAAAATTATCAATATGTCGGTTGCAAAAGGGAGAAAAATTGCGATTATTGGACGTAATGCTAAAAAAATCATTGATATTGCAATTGATTCTAATTATTTAAGCATTCCGAAAGAACGATTAATTAATTTAGAACCATTTGAAGATGCCAAATTTCAACGTTTAGATAATGATTTAGTAATTATTGTAACAGGGGTTAGAAATGAGCCATATAATCATTTAGTGAAAATGGCACTTGGTGAGGATCATTATGTCAAATTTGTTCCAACTGATAAAGTTATTGTTATGAGTCCTCCACTACCTGGTACGGAAAAAAATGCAATAGATTCATTAAATACGTTATATCGTTATGATGTAGATATTGAAATCTTTGATAAAACAATTTTACGTAGTTCACATGCCGATAAAGAAGATTTAAAACTCTTATATGCAATGTTAAAACCGACATTTATTGTTCCTATTAAAGGTGAATATCGCCATATGTATGAACAATATTTAGTTGCTAAAGATGCTGGTTATCAAGATGATGATATTTTATTATTAGATAATGGTGAAATAGTTGAATTTGAAAATGGTATTATTACGAATCGTTCTTTAATTGCAACCGGTGATATTTTTGTTGATGGATCACTACTTGGTAATGTTAATGAAGAAGTTATCAAAAAACGTGAAACATTATCCGAAGAAGGTGTTTTGATTTTAACGATAAATTATGATATTCGTCTTCGTAAAGTTGTTTCAATCCCCAATGTTGTAACAAAAGGCTTATCATACAATCTTCCAAGTGATGAATTAAACTTAAAGATTTCGCAAATAGCCCGTAAAATTGTTGAAAATGGTTTAGTCAAGAAATCTTTCGATCTAGAAAAGATTAAAACAGCTATTGAAGAAGAAACTTTAAAATTAATGTTAAAATTAACTAAACACCGTCCAGTTATTATTTGCACATTAGTTGATGTATCAAAATAGTTCTAAAATATAAAATCATCTCATATTTATGATTGAGGTGATTTTATGTTTTTTACTAGCCAAGCTTATTCTTTGAATTTGATTAATCAGTCAACAATTGATCAAAAATTTTTTCAGATTGTAAGTATATATTCCAAGCAATACCCTTTTAAATGGGATTTTTTTGTAAAAAAGGTTATTTGCAATAAACAAATAACTTTTTTTAAAGATACAACCGGAATTATTCAAGTGGCTAGTATAAATTATAAAAAATTAAGCTTTGTTTTTGAAATTTTTCGCCTTTTATTAAAAGGAGAAATTGCAAGTAAGATTATTTATAAAAAAGAATTTATGATTATTCATTTTAATCAAAATTTTCATATGGAATATCTAACTAATTATGCCTTTTTAATATCATTAAATTTATATAATTATTTATTATCGATTAAAGAAGAAGATACTAAAGTATATTATGGGGCTATTTTATCATATAAGCAAAAAAAACATTTAATTGCAATTGTTATTGTTAAAAATAATCATATTTATCTATTCAATAATGAAGGATTAAATTATGACCTTGCTAGTGAGTTAACATTTGTCTATTTATATGATTTTTTAAATAGTCATATTGAATCGATTGATAATTTATGTAAATTTCATTTATCATATAGTTGTGAAAACTATTTAGATCAACTAAAAAAGTTAATGGTAGATCCTCTAACAAGTTAAAAAATTACTTCATTAACTTTTTTTATTACCTTAAGTGCTTTTATAAAACCATCTTAGTTGCAAATTTTGTTAATTGCTTTATATTTTTAATAAAATTTGGTATAATATAAAGGAAAGCAAGGTGATTAAATGGCTTTTGAAACTATTTTAGAATTTGAAAATTTAGATTTAGAAAAGAATTTTTTAGGACCTAATAATCAAAAACTAGATCTTATTGCCACCGAACTTAATGTTAAACTTAATCATATTAGTGGTGCTATCACTATTGATCAAGCAATCAACAAAACTAATGAAAGTTTATTTATCAAGATTAAGTATATTTTAAATGTCATTAAAGAATTACTATGTCGTGGTCAACAAATTGAAGAACGTGATATTATTCATATCATTATGTTATTTGTTAATAGTGAAAATAATGATTTAACCGCAGAAGAAATCTTAGATTTTTATCAAAATAAGAAACTTGTGTTAAATACTTTTGAAGGTAAAAAAATTATTGCCAAAACACTTGGACAAAAAAAATATCTAGATGCTTTAGAAGAAGCTAATATTATTTTTGTAACTGGTAGTGCCGGAACTGGTAAAACCTATTTAGCGGTTGCTTATGCGGTAAACCTTTTGAAAAAAAATCAGATTAAAAAAATTATTATTACAAGACCAGCGGTTGAAGCAGGGGAAAAATTAGGTTTCTTACCAGGTGACTTAAAAGATAAAGTTGATCCGTATTTAATTCCTATTTATGATGCATTATATGAATTTTTAGGTAAAGAAAATGTTGATAAATATATTGAAAAAAATGTTATCGAAATTGCCCCCCTTGCTTATATGCGCGGAAGAACACTTGATAATGCTTTTATAATTTTAGATGAGGCGCAAAATACGACTAGCAATCAAATGAAAATGTTTGTTACAAGACTGGGGTTCAGATCAAAAATGGTTATTACTGGTGATGTTACCCAAATTGATTTACCAAATCATTTTGCGAGTGGTTTACAAGAGGCTACAATGATTTTAAAAGATATACCAGGAATTAAACATATTAACTTTACTAAATATGATGTAATGCGTCATCCAATTGTGGCCAAAATCATTGCTAAATACGAGGAAAAATATGATAAAATATAACATAATAGGTTCAATTGAAGAATTTGATTTCGACGTTAACAAACTTGCCAAAAGAATTTTAAAAAAAACAACACAAAAATTAAAAATTAAAACTAAACATATTATTAGTTACATTTTTGTAGATTTAGAAAAAATTCATGAAATTAATAAAGAATATCGTAAAATTGATCGACCAACCGATGTTATTTCTTTTGCTTATGGTGATGATGAAGATGGTGATTTACCATATGAGCTAGGCGATATTTTTATTTGTAAGGAAAAAGTTTTTGAACAAGCTCAAAGTTATGGCCACTCTCCTTACCGCGAATGTGCTTTTCTAATGACTCATGGTATTTTACATTTACTAGGTTATGATCATCTTGAAAAAGAAGACGAACTTATTATGAATAATTTGCAAAATGAAATTTTGAACGAGTTACAAATAAATAGATAGGAGAATAAAATGAAAATTGAGGAAAAATATGAATTAGTATTAAAGGCATATCAAAATGCTTATGCTAAATATTCTTTATTTCAAGTAGGTGCCTTAGTTATTTTAAAAAATGGTCAATATTATTTAGGAAGTAATATCGAAAATGCTTCATATGGATTAACCAACTGTGCCGAAAGAAGTGCACTATTTGCGACATATTCTAATGGATATCGTAAAAATGATATTGCTGAACTTGTTTTAATTGGTAAAAGCCAAAATTATTTATATCCTTGTGGAGCTTGTCGTCAAGTAATTTGTGAATTAATGGAAAAAGATGCCACAATTACTTTATTTAAACTTAATAAAGAATATAAAGTTATAAAGGTAAGTGAATTACTTCCAAATTTATTTGATGAGAGGGAATTAAATGCCAACTAAAGAATTTAAATCGGGCTTTGTTAGTATTATTGGTCGCCCAAATGTTGGTAAAAGCACTTTACTAAATCAAATCTTAAAAGAAAAAGTTGCCATTGTAACGCCCAAAGCCCAAACAACAAGAAATCAAATTCAAGGAATTTACACAACTGACAATGAACAAATCGTTTTTATTGATACACCAGGATTTCATAAAGCTAGTACCGAATTAGGTAACTTTATGAATGATGCGGCCTTATCATCTTTAAAGGGTGCAGATGTGGCTTTATTATTAGTTGATCTTACCAAACCATTTGATGAACTTGATAGCGAACTCCTTAAAGCCATTGATAAACTTAAAATACCTGCTCTTTTAGTAGCTAATAAAGTTGATTTAATTCATGATCAAGAAACTTTGGTTAAAAAGATGGAACAATACCGAAGTGCAGGAAATTTTATTAATGGTTTAAGTATTAGTGCTACTCATAATTTTAATATTGATAAACTTTTAGAAACAATTGTTGCCTTATTACCAAATGGTCCAATGTATTATCCAGAAGACCAATTGTTAGTTCAACCTGAACGTTTTATTGTAGCCGAAATAATAAGAGAAAAAATTCTTTTACATACAGAACAAGAAGTTCCTCATAGTGTGGCAATTTTAATTGAACGCTTTAAAGAAGCCTCTAACAAAGTTGAAATTTTTGCAACGATTGTTGTCGAAAGACCATCACAAAAAAAGATTATTATTGGTAAAGATGGCACAATGATTAAAAAAATTGGTATTGATGCACGCAAGGATATCCAAAAATTATTAGGAGTAACTATTTATTTAGAATTATTTGTTAAAGTTGAAAAAGATTGGCGTAATAAAAAATATCAACTAAAAGAATATGGCTATATAAACGATGATATGTAAAAAATTTCAATTTTTACCAAAGTATAAAATAAGCATATTTTATTCATCCTAAATTTAAGGAGTGATGAAATTGCCAAAAAGTAAAGTCCAACAATATTGGGACAAATTTTCCACAACTGGTCGAATAGAAGACTATTTAAATTATAAGTTTGCCAAAAAGAAAGAGGAAGCTTATGAAACAGATTATAAAAAACCGAGGGATTATTCTAACAACTAAAGATTACAAAGATAATGCCAAAATTATTACCATTCTTTTACCTACTGGACTTGTAAATTTATTGTTAAGAGGAACTAATAAAATGAATAGTGGAACTAAAAAATATACGCTTGTTCCACAAGAAGTTGATTTTATGATGACTAATAGCAATACGCTTTCTACCTTTACAGAAGGTTATATAATCAATAATTTTACCAAAATAAAGTCTGAATATGAAAAAACTTTAGTTGCTAGTGTTATTATCGAAAAAGTTTTAGCCTTTAGTAATCATATTGATAATCATGAATTGTTCTATGAATTTGTCAAAAAAATTTTAGAAATATTAGAAATGTATGATTATTCACAAGTTGTTCTCAATCTTTTTGAAATCAAATTACTTTATTTATTAGGAATTGCCCCTAATTTAAATCATTGTACCAAATGTCAAAAGCGTTCTGGTGACTTAATGTTATCACTTGATGCTGGAGGCGTGTGTTGTGCTAACTGCTTAAGTAATCATAATTATTTGTTAAATGTGGATGAAACTAAAATTTTTAAATATTTATATTTAATCAAATTAGAAAAAGTAGATGAAAAATTTTTACAAATAATATCTGATAGTAAAGTTAACTTGTCATCATTTATTGATCGATATTATGAAAAATATATAGATTTTTCCAGCAAAGCTAAAAAAGTTATCAAAAAAATAGTTTAATAATGAGAGAAAATAATGAAATAAAACGATTATTTTCTTTTTTATTTACATTTAATTCATTTTTTGATAAAATGGTAATATTAAAAATGATACTTAAAGAAAAGGGATAATATTATGAATGATAAAATTTATGCACAAATAATTCTTTCCAATAATGACAAGATTAATTTAGAATTATATCAAGAAAAAGCACCAATAAGTGTTGAAAACTTTGTTAAACTAGCAAAGGCACATCATTATGAAAAAACGATTTTCCATCGCGTTATCAAAGACTTTATGATTCAAACAGGTGGTTATTACATTGATGATGATAATAATCTTAATGAATTATCAGAAACAAGCGCTATTAAGGGCGAATTTGCTAGCAATGGTTGGTTAAAAAATGATTTAAAACATGAATTAGGGGTTATTTCTATGGCACGTACTACTAATCCTGATTCGGCAACCTCGCAGTTTTTCTTATGTAGTGCCACTTGCCCATGGCTAGATGGTAATTATGCGGCCTTTGGTAAAACAACTGATGAAAAAAGTAATCAAATAATTTTACAAATTAGTAATGTTAAAACAGTCTCTTTAGGATATGGCTTTAATGATTTTCCGCTTGAAGCAATTTCCATTAGCCAAGTTTTAATAAGTGATCAAAAGTTTGAGGATTAATAATGAAAGAAGGACAGTTTATTTTAAATTATTTATTAAAAGGTATTTTAGCAGGTGTTGCTATTTCACTTGGTGGATGGTTATATATTAAAACCCGTGAAGCAACTGGTTCATTAATTCTTCCTGCTTTTTTATTTCCGATTGGTTTAATTTTAATTTGTAATTTTAATTTCTTTTTATATACGGGTAAAATTTGTTATTTAGCTGACCAATGCTTTTTAAAAAAGGGTCCTAACTATATGTTGCAACTTATATTAGGCTTAGTTGGTAATTATATTGGAGCCTTAATTATGGGACTTATTCTAGAAAGTATTTTTGAGGTTCCAACATTTGTTAGTAAGATGGTCGATACCAAATTATCATATGAATGGTATAAATTACTCATTTTAGCCATTTTTTGTGGCATGTTGATTTATTTTGCGGTTGAGGCTTTTCAAAAATTAGATAATGCTTTAGGTAAATATTTAGTTTTAATTTTATGTATTGCTGGATTTATTATTTGTGGCTTTGAGCACTGCATTGCGGATATGTTTTATTTTACTATTGCTAGAAGATTTGAGGCTTTTGTTTTTGGTGATATTTTAATTATTATTGTTGGTAATAGCATTGGTGGATTAATTATTCCCCTTCTTAAGAGGTTGTTCCATGATTAATTTTGAATTTGTTTCACCAACCAAAATTATTTTTGGTAAAGGCCAAGAAAATAATATTGGGAAAATCATTAAAGATAAAGGATATCGTAAAATATTATTACATTATGGTAAATCAGCTATTTTTAAAATAGGTTTATATGATAAAATTATCAATAGTTTGACTGAAAATGCGATTGATTTTGTTGAATTAGGGGGTGTTGTACCTAATCCTAAAATTGATTTGGTTCGTGAGGGGGTAAAAATAGTTAAACGTGAACAAATTGATTTCATTTTAGCGGTTGGTGGCGGTTCAGTTATTGATTCTGCTAAAGCGATTGCTTGTGGAGCAAAAGTTGATTTTGATCCTTGGCTTTTTTCACTTCATGAAAAAGAACCAACTAGTGCTTTACCAATTGGTGTTATTTTAACTATTAGTGCTGCTGGTAGTGAACTTAGTAATTCTTGTGTTATTAGTAATGATCAAAGTCATCTTAAAAATGGTTTTAATAGCGACTTAATTAGACCAATATTTGCGATTATGAATCCCGAACTTACCTTTAGTGTTTCACCATATCAAACCGCTTGTGGAATTGTTGATATTATGATGCATACCTTAGAACGCTATTTATCTGATGTCGATGATTTAATTTTTACTGATGAAATGGGATTAGCATTATTAAGAGCTGTTCTTAATGCTGGTAAAAGAGTTATGGAAAATCCTTGTGACTATAATGCACGAGCAACTTTAATGATTGCTAGTAGTTTTTCTCATAATGGTCTAACAGGACTTGGTTCTAAGATGTATTTTACAGTTCATAAAATGGAACATGTTATTAGTGGTTTATATGATGAAATTGCTCATGGCGCAGGGCTTGCCATTTTATTTCCTGCTTGGGCTAAATATACAAAAGAATTGTTTTATGATAAATGGGCAAAGTTTACTAAAATTGTCTTAGAAAAGAATTTTTCAACCAAAGAAGAAGCTACCGAATTTGCAATTAATTATTTAGAAAACTTTTTCAAATGGTTAAAAATGCCAACAAGATTAAGTGATGTTAAAATTTATCCAAACGATTTTGCTGAAATAGCCCGTTTTGCGACTAAGAATGATCAACAATCAATTGTTGGAGTAAAGAAAATAACTGAACAAGATTTTCTAGCAATTTTAGAGCTAGCAAAATAAAAGGTATTTTGTAGTTCTAATTTCTTGATAAATAAATCAATTTGGTGTATAATTAATACGATTTATAGGAGGTACTGCTAATGCGTATTAATTTTATTTTAAAGTGTACCGAATGTGGTGAAGAAAATTATTTAACAGAAAAAAATAAACGAAATACACCAGATCGTTTAGAACAAAAAAAATATTGCCCACGTTGTCGGAAAACAACTGTACACAAAGAAAAAGTTAAGAAATAGTAAGACACTCTAGAATTTTCTAGGACACTCTAGAATTTTCGAGAGTGTTTTCTTTTTCTACAAAATGAGCGCTTACTTTATGATTAAATAATAGATAATGTAGGTGAATGGTTATGGCAAAAGAAAAAAATCGCAATTTAGCTTCCAAAGAAAATGAAAGAGTCTTCCATTATGAAATTTTAGGAATTGTTTTATTAGTTTTATCAATGTTTGCAATTGCTAAATTAGGCCTTATCGGTCAATATTTAATGCTTATTGTTAAATTTTTATTTGGAGATTGGTATTTTTTAATTTTTGGTTTAATTATTTTTTACGCCATTCGTTGTATCATTGTTCATAAACGTTTAAAAATAATCAATATTAGATATTTAGGAATCTTTATTTTAATTTTAGCGCTTATTTTATTATCACATTTTAGTATGCATAAATATATTAAAAACTATAGCGGCAATCATCTAGTATTTACTATTAAACTTTATTTTAATAGTTTCAAAAATAATAATCCTGAATCAATTGTAGGCGGGGGTTTTATTGGTGCTTGTATTTTTTATCTTAGTTATTATTTATTATCAGAAGTTGGAGTTGTTTTATTAAGTATTTTACTAGTTTTTTTGGGCATTGTTTTCATAAGCAGGAAAACAATTAAAGATTTTATCAAAATGATAATCAACTTTTTTAACAAAATTTATAAATTATTACACCGAGCAACTAATAAAATAAAAAGTAAAATTGATGAATATGACGCATCATATATTAGAAGTAAAGTTAAATTTAAAATATCAAAAGTTAATAGTGATGAATATTACCAAAAAGAAATAGATTTTGCAAAAAGGAATGGTGAAACAATAAAAAAAGTTTTAAATGGGATGAATGTGTTTTATAATGATATAACTTATATTATTTGTCGTAACATTACAGTTTATTTTATAAATACTTATTACCCTTTTAATTATCAAGTTTTTGAAATGAATTTACAAAATTATTTACATCATTTTCAACTAAAAAAAGATGAAAAAGCCCAAGAATTATTAGTCGAGGTAAATAGTTTAAATAATGTAGCTCTAAGAATAAGTGAAATAGAAAAATTAGATGATAATGAGATTGTTTTTGGTGTTGATGATCGCAATGAATTATTAAAACTTGATGATACTAGCAATCGTTTATTTATTTTTGGTCAAAATAAAAATAATGTAACAACTTATTTAGATTCGATAATCATTTCTCTTATGCATTATAAGTCCAAAATTAAATACTATTATATTGATTTACTTAATTTAAGTAATCTTCAAACAAGCAATAATTTTGATGAAATAAATCATATCTTAACTTTAATTGATGAAAAAAGTCGAAAATTCAATGAATTAAAAATTTCTAATATTGAAGAATATAATTTGAAAAATGCTAAAAAAATGAATTATGAATTAATTATTATTAATGGCATTGAAAAAGTTATTACGGATGAAAAATCACTTGAAAAACTAATGTATATTCTAGAAGTTACTAATAATTATGGGTATTTTTTTATTTATACGTGTTATGATGGCAATATTAAAAATGTTAATTTAGCTAATTTATTTCAATACAAACTTTTTCTTGATCATGAAACGGAATGTTCAAAGAAATTTATTAATTATCAAAGATTCAATTTATTAAATGTTGCAAATGAGGGTTATCTTTTATATAAAACAATTATTCTACGAATGACACTTTTATTAATGAGTGAAAGCGAAAAAAATAGTATAAAAAATTAAGGTCTATACTAAGATAGGCCTTAATTACTAATTTTATTTTGGGCATTTTCTTTTAAACGTTCAATTTCTTCATAACGTTCTTTTAAACCACGTTCAATTTTTGAATTATTTTTAGGATGATAATATTTACGATTTTTTAAAGCATCAGGTAAATATTGTTGGTATACCCAAGCATTCGGATAATCATGAGGATATAAATATTTTTTTTGCGAAGGATCAAAAGAATAAGTATTCTTTAAGTGAAGTGGTAAGTTACCACTTTTACCACTATTAAGATCAGCTAAAGCCTCATCGATTGCAAGATAGGCTGAATTAGATTTAGGTGAAAGAGCCATTTCAATAACAATAACACTTAAAGGAAGTCTTGCCTCAGGATTACCAAGTTCGCGTGCTGCATCAACGGCCGCTTTTACCCGAGGGCCAATGGTAGGATTAGCAAGTCCAATATCTTCATATGCAATCGCAAGCAAGCGTCTTGCAAGACTTTCAAAATCATCAGCAACAAGAAGTTTAGCCAAATAATGTAAAGAAGCATCAACATCACTGCCTCTAATTGATTTTTGTAAACCACTTAAAGTATCATAATAACTATCACCATTAGCATCGATTGATACATTAGGTTTTTGAATATATTTTTGGGCTTCGGTAAGTGTTATATGGGAATCAGAAGAAGTTAATGCGATTGTTTCAAAATTATTTATTAAGGTGCGAATTTCAAAATTGGCTGAAGAAATAAGGTAATTTTTAGCATCTTCATCGATTGTTAAAGGTTTATCAATAAAACTTTGAGCTCTTTCTAAAACTTGTGCCATGTCTTTTAAAGTTAAATCATTTAATTTATAAATATGACAGCGACTTCTAATAGCAGGATTAACCGAATGATAAGGACTAACAGTTGTTAATCCAATTAAGATTAAAGTTCCATCTTCAACAAAGGGCAATAAATAATCTTGAATATCTTTTTTCATTCGATGAATTTCATCCACAATAATAATTGCTTCATCTAAAAATTGCGCTTCATTAATGATCTGTTTTAAGTTATCTTTATTATCGGTCGAAGCATTAAACTTGAAAGCTTTAATTTGGGCAATTTCTGAGGTTGCTAGGGCAATAGTTGTTTTACCACAACCAGGATTACCATATAGAATAAAAGAAAAAAGATGTTTAGTTTCAATCATTCGTGTAATAATGCCGCTTTTTCCGACTAAATGGTCTTGACCAACTATATCAGCAAAACTTTTAGGTCTCATCAAATAAGCAAGTGGCTTCATAGTATCACCTCGTTTTTATTTTACCATAATTAACCAAAAAAAGAAGATAAATTACTTTATTAAATCGTAAAAAAATGTTATACTAATATATATAATGAATAAAAAAAGTTATTTAATTTTAAAAGATCAAAAAATTATCAAAGGAATTATTTTGTTATCATTACCAATAATGATAAGTAACATTTTAAAATCTTTGCATGATATTGTTGATATGTACTTCATTAGTAATCTTACTGATAAAGCAACAATGGTTGAAGCCCAAGTTTCGGCTATTACGATAACTGGTCCAATTATGCAAATTTGTCAAGCTTTAGCAATAGGATTAATGATTGCTGGAACCGCTATTATGAGTCAATATATTGGATCAAAGGCAATTGATAAAGCTCGAAAAGTTAGTGGACAATTATTATTAATTTCCATCACTATTGGAATAATTTTTAATATTTTATTATTTTTGGGTGCTTCTTTAATTCTTAAGGCAATGAAAATAAACCCAACATCTGATCTATTTAGTTATTCGTTGTCTTATGTTCGGTATCGTTCTTTTGAACTAATAGGACTTTTTATTTTTTATGCTTTTCAAGCAAGTCGTCAATCATTAGGTGATACGTTTACACCAGTTGTTTTAAATGCAATTGCGATTGTTTTAAATATTATTTTAACAAGTTTTTTTATTAAAGTTTTGTTAATGGATTTAAAAGGAGCGGCTTTAGCAACGGTTTTAGCTAATATTATGATTATTCCCTTTTGTTTAATTATTATGGCTAACAAACATCATAATGTATTAGCTTTATCAGCCGTTGATTTGAGACCTAATTTTTCAAATATGAAAAAACTTTTTATCGTTGGTGTGCCAGCTGCTATATCACAAGCTTTTACATCATTAGGCTTTTTGTTAATTAATAGTCTAGTAGCAGGCTTTGACGGCTATATCATTAATGCAATTGGTGTTGGGAATCGGATTAATGCTTTATTATTGTTCCCCGCAATGTCAATTGGTAGTGTGCTTACCACCTTTATTGGGCAAAATATTGGTGCTTCGCAAATTAAAAGAGCTAAGCAAGGTTTGTGGTATTCAATGATAATGGTGCTAGTTATTACAATCGTTGGGGCTAGCATATTAATGTTTTTAAGAAAACCTTTAGTTAGTATTTTTATCAAAAATACTGAAAATGCTAAAGCCTTTGACATGGGTGTTTATTATTTATATTTTTTATTAATGGCCTTACCATTAATGGGCATCTTTCAAATTTGGCTTAGTACATTTCAAGGAACAGGACGAACAGATCTAAGTTTATTAGTAGCTACGGCTCGACTTTGGTTATTTAGATTACCTTTAATTTGGTTTTTAATGAAAGTTATAAAATTACAAGCAGCGAGTATTTGGTATGCGATGATTATTAGTAATTTTGCAACCATTATTTTTGCGACAGCGTTGTATGTATTTGTTGATTTTAAACCACGAATTACTCAAAATAGTAAAAAAATATTAGAATAGGAAGTAAATAAAATGGCAAAAAATAATATAGTTTTATATGAACCAGAAATACCTCAAAATACCGGTAATATTATGCGAACATGTGCAGGAACCGATACCTTTTTACATTTAATTAAACCTTTAGGCTTTAAAGTTGATGAAGCAAGTTTAAAAAGAGCAGCTGTTAATTACTTACCTAATGTTCACTTTAAAGTTTATGAAAATTGGGAAGATTTTTTGCAACACAATCATGGCAAAATGTATTTTTTAACAAGATATGGTTTACATACACCTCATGAATTAAAACTAGATGATCCTAATGAAACCTATTATTTTATTATTGGTAAAGAATCAACGGGTATTCCTAAAAGTATTTTAAAAGAACATCTTGATGATTGCATTAGATTACCAATTAATGATAAAATCCGATCATTAAATATTAGTAATGTAGCAGCGGTTGTTATTTTTGAGGCTTTAAGACAACAAGATTATAACAATTTATCAAAATTTGAACCTGAAACTTTAAAAGGTAAAGATTGGCTTTTAAAATAGAAATAAAAACAAAAATAATGCACAACCTAAAATTGAGGAAGTGAATTTATGAATAAAAAAATTACAAAGCCTAAATATGCTGTCATTGAAAATGATGAATATTTTTATCGTCATCCTGAAATGTTTCGATCTAAACTAGATGATGAAGCAATATCTGAAGAAGAAGTAAAGATAGAATATTTAAGTAATCCTGATGAGTAACAAAACCCTATATAGAAGTTAAAATATTCTATATAGGGTTTTTTATCATAGGGCAATCGCAAAGTCCTAAACAATATCAAAATATAAAGGAATAGGCTATTAAATCACCTATTCTTTTAATTTTT
>CANQDG010000013.1 GCA_947591495.1 uncultured Bacilli bacterium | reverse complement strand
GAATACCAGCTATGAATTCTACTAATACCAATTTGAAAAATTTTTTAAGAAAACAATTAAGTCTATAATTCTATTAATTTCTTTATCTTTTTCTTTTCTACCAGTTAAAACTTTACCCTACCACTTTTTAATAAGGTTTACAATAGTAGTAATGTCGTATCTTTAGGATATAAGACAAATTGGAAAATTAAAATAATAAAATAAATAAAAAAATTCTCTAAACTTTTGTTTTAGTTTAGAGAATTTTTTCAATATTAAATAATTATTCTATTATTTCTTTTGCAAGTTCATTTAACTCAAGAAGATTTTGATCATTCATAGCTGAAAGAATTCTAACTACAGTTGGAGTAAATTCAATGTTTTGGGCACTCGCAAAACTATTTTTAATATTTTTAGCAACCATTGGCGCCCAACTGCCATTTTCAATAATGCCTATTTTTCGCTTTTGGTAATTTCTTTCAAGTAGGGCAGACACAAAAGTTTTCATATAAGGAAATAATTCTCCATTATATGTTACCCCCGCAAGAATTAGTTTATTATATTTAAAAGCCTTTGCAATAGCATCAGCCATATCTGATCTAGCAAGATCAATTAGAGTAATTTCAGAAACATTTTTTTCTTTTAAGTTTTTTACAAAAGTATCAACAGCTTTTTTAGTATTGCCATAAACTGATGTATAGGCAATCACAATCCCATTAGTTTCTGGTTCATAACTAGACCATAGATTGTAATATTGCAAATAGGTGTTAAGATTTTCTTTTAGAATAGGACCATGAAGAGGACAAATTATTTTAATATCTAAGGCGCTTGCCTTCTTTAAAATATTTTGAACTTGTGCACCATATTTGCCAACAATTCCAAAATAATAACGACGTGCCTCATCTAACCATGCTTCTTCAACATCAAGTGCACCAAATTTACCAAAGCCATCAGCCGAAAAGAGGAGATGTTCACTTGTTTCATAAGTAAACATAACCTCAGGCCAGTGAACCATTGGTGCCAAAATAAATTTTAAAGTATGTTTGCCAAGAAGAAGAGGATCGTTTTCATTTACCATTAAAAGATTAGTAAAATGGTATTTAAAAAATTGTTCTAACATTGTAAAAGTTTTCTTATTTCCTACGATTGTAATGTTGGGATAGACTGTTAATAAACTCATAATACTACCTGAATGATCAGGTTCCATATGTTGAATAATTAAATAATCAGGTTGGCGTTGGTTTAAAATAGATTTAATATTAGTTAACCATTCATTGGCAAAGTTAGCATCTACTGTATCAAAAATAGCTATTTTTTCATCCATTAAAAGATAAGAATTATATGATATACCATTTGGAACTTTATATTGGCCTTCAAATAAATCAATTTGATGGTCATTAACTCCGATATAAAAAAGATTTTCTGTAATATTCATTGCTAGTACCTCCAATAATATTATAAATAAAAAAGTAAAAAAATGCAATTTATAAGTATGAAAAATCGTTTTAGATTAACCAAAACAAAAAAGTTTTTTTATAGCATAAAACTTTGTTTTGTGCTAAAATTTATTTGAAGGTGAATTTATGGCAAAAATCATTTTAGAAAATATTACCAAAATATATGGTAATGAAGAAACAAAAGTTGTAGCTTTAGATAATGTTAGTTTTGAAATATCATCGGGTGAATTAGTTGTTATTCTTGGCGCAAGTGGTGCTGGTAAATCAACGCTTCTTAATATTTTAGGAGGGATGGATCAAGCAACTAGTGGTAAATATTTAGTAGATGATGAAGATGTGACAAAATTTAATGATAAAGAGTTAACCTTATTTAGGCGAAAGAAAATTGGTTTTGTTTTTCAGTTTTATAATTTAATGCCTAATTTAACAGCATTAGAAAATGTGATGTTATCTGAAGAAACGGTTAGAAATCATTTGAATAGTAAAGAAGTTTTAGAATTAGTTGGTTTAGGTAGTAGAATTAATAACTTTCCTTCTAAGTTAAGTGGTGGTGAACAACAAAGAGTTTCAATCGCAAGAGCAATTGTAAAAAAACCTAGTTTATTATTGTGTGATGAACCAACCGGAGCATTGGATAGTAAAACAGGTCAAAGTATTCTAAAATTATTAAAAGGCATCAGCAATCATGATGGCCAAACAGTTATTATTGTTACTCATAATGCAAGTATTCAATATATTGCCAATCGAATCATTAAACTAAGTGATGGTAAAATAATTGAAAATGTCCTTAATCCTAATCCTAAAGAGGTTGATGAAATAGAATGGTAAAAGTATTACGTAAAAAAGTTGTAAGTGAAATTAGAACTAGTTATTTACAATATTTATCGGTTATTTTGATTGCGATGCTATCAGTTACGCTATTTACCGGTATTTTTGCAAATTATAGGAATTTAGATGATCGATTAAATCAAATATACGAAAAGACTAATATGAGTGATTTAATCGTAACATTTAATGGATATGATCAAAAAGATGAAGAATTTTTACAAAATTTAGATTTAGATTATGAAAAACGAATTTATCTAACTGGTAAAGCTGGAACAGTTAATGTAAATATTATTGTTTTTGATGAAAATACAAAGATGAATTTACCTACGGAAGTTTCCAAAGATCAATATGATACTAACGATGTTTTAGTTGATAGCAATTTTCTTAAACGAAAAAATTTACAAATAGGTGATACGACCGAAATTGAAATTTCAACAATGAAATTGGATGCTAAAATCACCGGAACAATGATTCATCCCGAAGCTTTAGATAATTCAACTTATTCTTCAAGTCTTATTTATGTTGGTATTGATGTAATTAGAGCCAAATTTAGTTCGCTTGGTTCACTTTTTGATAGCTTAATAAGCCTTTATTATAATCAATACGTTATTAAATGTGAAAATAGTGATGATATTTTAACTAAAATCAATCAATATTATGCTAATAAAGAAAATAATAATCTTGTATATGCGGCTAAAAGAATGGATATGCCATCAAATATTTCGATTGAAGCAGATGTTATACAAGCTAAAAAAATGCTATATATTTTCCCTGTTATGTTTTATTTAGTTGGAGTTTTAATTATTTTAACTTCCATTTCACAGTTAATTAATAAAGAAAGAATGAATATTGGTATAATGAAGTCTTTTGGTTATAGTAAAAAAGAAATACTTACCCATTATATGAGTATAACAGTTTTGCTATGTTTAATTGGTGGAATCTTTGGTATTATTTTAGGACCATTAATTATTCCTAAAGTTATGGATACGAAATATCAATATTTATATCAATTACCACATTATCGTGTTCCATTTTTTCATTTTGAATACTTAATTAGTGTCGTTATTTTAGTCATAGTTTCGATTATTACAAGTTACATCGCATGTCATAAAGAAATAAATAAAAAACCAATTGAAAGTTTAAGAGGCGAAAATAGTGTTACAATAAGAAGAGGAATCTTAGAAAAAACGTCCTTTTTTCAAAAAATACCATTAACGATTAGAATGGCTTTGCGAAATATGAAACGTAAAATTAGTCGTACATTAATGGTAATTTTAGGACTTTTAGGTTGTTCAGCTCTTTTAGTATGTGGTTTTGGTATTGATAATACTTTAAATTATGGCTTAAATTTAGAAATTGATGAATTAATTAATTATGATGTATCAGTAGGTTATACTAATAGCGGTTCAAAAAAGCCAACCTTAGAACAACTTGATGGGGTAGAAGTTGTTGAAGAATATGCAAAATTAGGTATTACTTTGCAATCGAATAAGATCATATCAACTAATTTATATTTGTTACCAAAAGAAAGTGCTATTTTTACTTGTGATTATCACCAAGATGGTTTTCTCATTTCAAAAAAGGTCGCTGAAGAAACTGGCGCAAAAATAGGTGATGAAATTGAAATTATCTATGGTGATAAAACTTTTATTGATAAAGTTTCAGGTATTGCTAATTTATGTATCACGCAAGGCGTTTTTATTTCTTATGATAAATTAGAAGATTTAGAATTTAAACCTAATGCCGCATGGATTAAAACAACTGATTATCATAATAACGAGAATTTAGCTAGTAAAATAGAAGAATTAGCAGGAATTGAAAGTGTTACAACTAATAAAAAAATGCATGAAGTAGCTAATAATGTTACATCAACCATTAGGATTATGACAACAACGATTAAAATTTTTGCTATTTTGTTAGCTGTTGTTGTTTTATATAATTTAGCACTCTTAAATTTTGAAGAACGAACACGTGATATTGCAACATTAAAAGTTTTAGGCTTTAATCGATTAGAAATTGCGACATCACTAACTTTTGAAATTTTAACTTCAACATTAATTGGTTCTTTAATTGGTTTATTATTTGGTTATCCATTACTTGTTGCGGTTTTAAAAGTAAATGAAAATCCATTATTAACATATATTTATCATATTAACCCATCTACATATTTATTAACCATCTTATTAACATGTGGTGTAAGTATTATTATGAATAGTATTTTTTCATTACTTGTTAAAAAAGTTAAAATGGTTGAATCTTTAAAATCAGTTGATTAAAATACAATTTATTGATAATTTTTTAATAGATTGATATAATAATAGTAAATCATAAATATTTTGGAGGTAAAAAAATGAATTTAATTAAAAAATGTATTGCTGAGACGATCGGCACAGCCGTTTTAGTTTTTATTGCTTGTGGAGTAGCTTCTGTTACCGGTGCTTCAGTTGTTGCAACATCTTTAGCATTTGGGTTAGTTATTGTTGCTATGGCTTATACTATTGGTAATATATCTGGTTGCCATATAAACCCAGCGGTTTCTTTAGGTATGGCTCTTAGCAAAAGAATTAGTTGGAAAGAATGCTTTGCTTATATGGGAGCTCAAGTTCTTGGGGCACTAGTTGGTTCTGCTTTACTTGGTCTTTGCTTAAGAGGTCATTTTGGAGCATTAGGTGGAAATGAAATTCAATTCCTTTTAAAAGATGCAAATAAACTTGATGCTTTTTCATATATTGCTGCCTTCGTAGTAGAAGTAATTTTGACTTTTATTTTTGTATTTGTTGTTTTAGGTGCTACTGATGAAAAATTTGCTAATGGTAAATTAGCAGGTATTATTATTGGTTTAACCCTTGCTCTTGTTCATTTATTTGGATTAGGATTTACCGGTACATCGGTTAATCCTGCAAGATCACTTGCTCCAGCTATTTTCCAAGCAATTGCCGGAGAAACAACATCACTTGAACAAGTTTGGATTTGGATTTTAGCACCATTTGCAGGTGGCGCACTTGCAGCTGTTGTTTATCGTTGCTTATTTAAAAAGAATAAAAATGATTAAAAACCACATCTTGTGGTTTTTAATGCTTAAAAAGAGGTATTTTAATGATTGAAACAATTTATCAAAGAAGAAGTATTAGAAAATTTACTAATGAAAAGATTAGTGATGAAAATATTTTAACATTATTAAAGTGTGCTATGGCAGCTCCATCAGCTAGAAATACTAAACCATGGGAATTTTATGTTATTAAAGATGAAACTACTCAACAAAGCCTTCGTGATGTTAGTAAAAATTTTGCGTTTAATTCATCATTAATCATTATTGTTGCAGGTAATACAGATAAATCAATGACTAAAAATGATAATGACTTTTGGATTCAAGATTGTTCGGCTGCTATAGAAAATATATTATTAGCGGCTACTTCACTAGAAATTGGTAGTGTTTGGTGTGGAATTTATCCGGTTAAAGAAAGAGTAGAAGCTGTTCGAAAAATAATAAAGGAAAAAGAAAATATTATTCCTCTCGGATTAATCCATTTAGGTTATAAAGCCGAAGAAAAAGAAGCAAAAACCCAATTTTCAAGTGAAAATGTTCATTTTATTTAAAAAATTTGTTTGCAAATAGGCTATAAGGTTGAAAAAAAACTAAATTTTTGTTATAATCGTTGTATATTTATTACACAAGGAGAATATTAAATGAAAAAAATTAACATAGTTGTTCATTTATTGTTGCTATTTGTCTTTTTAGTAATAGTAAGTGGATGCGAAATTATTGATGATAACGGGAATAATAATAATAACGATAATGATAATAAGGAACAAATTAATGAATTAACTATTTTATATGTTAATGATTTTCATGGTGCTATTGATGAAACAAATGGTAGATACGGAATTGTAAGACTTGGCGCTGCTCTTTCACGCGAAAAAGGAAGTGCTAAAGCAAGTGTTTTAATTTCTGGTGGTGATATGTTTCAAGGGACAGCCCTTTCTAATTATGATCATGGAAAAACTATTGTTGATATTATGAATTATTTAAAGTTTGATGCAATGGTTTTAGGTAATCATGAATTTGATTGGAGTTATCCTGAAATTGCTAAATATGTTGATGGTAATCCTGATAATGGTGAGGCCAATTTCCCTTATCTTGGCTGTAATATTATTGAAAAATCAACTAATATGCGACCTACGGGAACAGATACATACACAATTGTTGAACGTGGTGATTTAAAAATCGGAATTGTCGGCTTTATGGGTGAAAATAATGCTAGTGATATTACACAAGCAATGATTGAGGATTATCGTTTTGAAGAACCACTTAGTCATATAAAACAAACAGTTGCCGATTTACGAGTTAATAAAAATGTTGATATTGTCATTGTTGCTGGTCACGAAAGTGAAACTTTAAATAGTAAGTTAGCTAATTTAACCGGTAATGAGAAAGTTGATGCCATTCTTAATGCTCATACACATTACAATTATAGTGGTTATGAAACAAGAAGTGACGGAACTAAAGTTCCATATCTTCAAGCTGGTTCAGCTGGTCAAAAGTATGGCGTTATTAAACTTGAATTAGATGCAAAAACTAAAAAAGTATTAAATGCTACATCAACAACTAAAGATAATACGGGCACGACAAAAGATTCAAATATTCAAACTATTGTTGATCAATTAAAAGAAGAAACATCACCAATTTTTAATCGTATATTAGGCGTGGCCGAAAGTCGAGTAGATCGCTATGGTGGTGCTGATTGGGCTGCTACGGCGCTTAAGGAATATGCTAATACTGATTTTGCTGTAATCAATATTGGAGGTATCCGTTCTCAGGCTTTCCCTATTTATCAAGGTGAAAGTATTACAGTTGCAAAGATTTACGAAATTATGCCTTTTGACAACGTTGTAAAGACGGTGACATTAAGTGGTAGTTATGTAATGCAATTATTTAATCATAGTGACTTTGTCTTTAGTGCTAATGTTACTGAAAGTGGAAATAGCCATTATATTAATGGTCAAGCTATCGAACGAAACAAAATGTATACGGTAGCAACCATCGATTATATTTTTGACAAACCAAGCAATCCATTCCTTAAAGGAGAAAATCAAGTTAATACAGGCTATTTATTTAGAGATGTCTTAATTGAAAATGTTGAAAAATACGGAACGATTGCGATTAGAGAGGATAATAATGAGTAATAAAGTTGTAATTTTAAGTGATAGTACTTGCGATTTAAGTCAAGAATTGTTAACTAAATATGATATTCATACTTTACCATTACATGTTAATTTTGGTGATGACTCATATTTAGATGGTAAAGAAATTACTTTAGAAGAATTGTATGATAAAGTTTTACAAAATAAGACTTTACCTACAACATCAGCACCATCTTTTGGTGAAATAAAAGATTTTTTTAGTAAATTTCTTGATGAAGGTTATGACATTGTTTATACAGGCATTAGTTCAAAAATGTCAGCAACTTTTGAAATTGCCAATACTGTTAAAAACGAACTTGCACCAGATCGAATTTTTTTAGTTGATAGTGGTAATTTATCAACTGGTATCGGTTTATTATTATTGAAAGCTGCTAAATTCCGTGACGAGGGCTTAAGTGCCGCTGAGATTGCGGAAAAATTAGAAAACCTTGTACCACGGGTCAAATCCCAATTTGTTATCGATACCCTCGAATATCTATATAAAGGAGGAAGATGTACAGGGGTTGCATATGTTTTTTCTAAAGTTTTAAAAATTAAGCCAATGATTGTTGTTCGCGAAAAAACAATGCAAGTTGGAGCTAAATTTGTTGGTAGCATAAAAAAGGCCCAAAAAGGAATGACCAATTTATTCTTAACCGATTTTCCTAAGATTGATAAAGAATTTGTCTTTATTACCCATACTTTATCGTTTGATGGCGCTGATTATATTCGTTCTTTAATTAGTGAGGTAAGTGGTGAAATCGAAAATCTTTATGAAACGGTAGCTGGTTGTGTAATTGGCTCACATTGTGGACGTAATACAATTGGTATTTTATATATTATGGCTGACGAAATTGTTAAAAAAGAAGAAAATATTGCATAGCAAAATACCATTAGGCAAACTTGTCTAATGGTATTTTTAGGAGGTAACTCATTTGAAAAAAGTTGAATTATTAGCACCAGCTGGTGATTTAGATACCTTAAAAGTGGCAATTGAGGCTGGCGCCGATGCTGTTTATCTAGCTGGTAAAAAATTTGGTGCCAGACAATTTGCAAAAAATTTTAGTGATGAAGAATTAAAAGAAGCAGTTAACTTTGCTCATTTAAGAAATGCTAAAATATATGTGACAGTAAATACAATTATTTTTCCTAGTGAATGGGAAGAACTTTGTAAAAATTTAGCCTTTTTATATGAAATAAAAGTTGATGCCATCATTGTGCAAGATTTAGGTGTATTATCTTATGTCAGACAGACTTTTCCTAATTTCATAGTTCATATTTCAACTCAAATGAATATTTATGATGAAAAAAGTTTAAAACTATTTAGCGATCTAGGTGTAAAAAGAGTTATTTTAGCTCGTGAGGTATCAATTAATGAAATAAAAAAATTTACTAAATATGACATTGAAATAGAAGTATTTATTCATGGTGCTTTATGTTACTGTTCATCTGGTAATTGCTTAATGAGTTATGCCATAGGTAAACGTAGTGGTAATCGTGGCTTATGTGCTCAGCCATGTCGTAAAAATTATACTTTAATAGAAGACTTGCAAAAACAAATAGTTGTTAATAAGCCGGTGATGTCAATGAAAGATTTATGCACCATCGATCAAATAGATGAATTAATCGAAGCAAAAATTGCATCGTTTAAAATCGAAGGACGGATGAAAAATCAAGAATATGTTTATACGACCATTAAAGCGTATCGAAACGCCATTGATGCTTATTATTCAGCCCAACCAATTGATCTTTCTATGCTAAAAAATGATATGAAAGTAAGTTTTAATCGTCAATTTACGAAAGGTGATTTATTTAATGATAACAATTTTACGATAACAAATTGGGGGACAGTTAATCATCAAGGGATTAAGTTAGGTCGTGTTATTAATCAAACCGCAAGCTATATTGAAATTAAACTAGAAAATAGCTTAGAAATTGGTGATGCCCTTAGAATTGTTGCTAAGGATGATCAAGGTTTTTATGTTCAAAAAATGTTTGTCAATAATTGTGAAAGAAAAAAAGCTAAGGCTTTTGAAGTTGTAAAATTACCAATTAGGCTACCTAAAGTTATTAATTGTGAAGTTTTAAAAACCAAATCACAAAAAGTCATCAATGAATTAACTGAATATATGAAACTTGAGCATCAAAAATTTCCGCTATTTGGTAAGTTTATTTTAGAAGTTAATAAAAAGGCTAAACTTTTATTAAGTGATGGTATAAATGAGGTTGAAGTTGAGACATCTGAAGTGATTTTAAATACAACTAATAACCCTCAAAGTGATGAATTTTATAAAATAAAATTAAATAAATTAAATGATACGGTTTTTTATTTTCAAGATTTAATTATTGAATATGACCAAAAAGCCTTTATTAGTCTTAAAGATCTTAATAAATTACGTCGTGAAGCAATTGATTTGTTAAATATGAAAAGACTAAATCATTCTACCGAGTTTAATAACAATCAATGGCATCTAGAAGAAAAACATTTTAATAAATCGCTGCCTAAATTAACCGTAATAGTCCATAATAAAGAACAATATGATACTTGCCTAACTTTTGGAATAACCGATATTTACACAGATTATGATTCTAAACAAAAAAATACAGCTCGTTTGGCTAAACATTCGACTGATTATTCTATGATTCATAATTTTGCGCAAACATCTATTCATAATGCTATATCACCTTATTTTAATGTTACTAACTATTTTGCTATTGAACTTTTAAAAAATTTAGGTTTTGCAAAAATTTATTTATCTTATGAACTAAGTCTTACCGAATTAGAAAAGCTTTCATTTCAAAATTTAGATGTTAATATAGGAATTCCTATTTATGGCAAAATGGATGTTATGGCAACTACTCATTGTATGATTGCGAAGGCTAAAGGTTATCAAAATAAAGGATGTTTGCAATGCTTAAATCATCAATATCAATTATTAGATGAATATAATAATCGATTTAACATTTTTACTTATCCAAGTGATGGGTGTACTTTACGAATTATTGATTATAAGTTAGTTAACTTAATTAGTAAAATTGACTGGCTAAAAGAAAGAGGAATAAACCTATTTTTAGTAACGTTTACTACTGAAACTAAAGAAGAAGTTATCAAAGTTCTTCAATCAATTAAAATATAAAAAGGGTTGCTTTTTTTGCAAAAAACAACTCTTTTTTATATTTATAATGTGCAAATTTAAGAAAAATGTTAGCATAATTCCTTTACTTTTTCTAATATTTCTTTAAATCTAATATCATTTTTGATAAAAGCAAATTCCTCTTTATTAAGTTTATTCATAATAACTGTTTTTTCCGTTATCTTTGTATTTTTAATAATATTTTTTGGATCATCATCAATCATATTAAATAAAACATTAGTGTATTTCTTTTTAGAAGTTCGGTCTTGATAGGCTGATGCATGATCAACGGCTATTGTTAAAGATGTAATTACATTTTCAATATCTTGTAAAATAGCATAATTATATGCTAATTCTAAATAATTATTCATTAAAAATAGATTATAAAAACCATATTCCTTATTTTCAAATACCGCATAAATGATTTGATTCATTCTTTCATATATTTTAATGTTATAATCTAGATTATCATTAATTAATTTATGTTGCGATTCGATTAGAATAAGTGATAAAGCGCCTTCTATTATGTGTTGGGCTTGAATAATTTTTTCTTCACCATCTAATAAATCGGACATTAAGACCTCTTTACACTCAAAAAGTGATGCCATTTGGGTTGCAACTTCGATTGCTTTATCCTTCTTGCCTATTTCTCTATATGCATAACATAATTGTTGTAAAACACGATTTCTAATCATGTTATCATTACATTCTTTTAAAAGCTTTTCGGATAATTCAATTATTTCTCTTAAAACATCATTTTGCGAAGTTTTTTCATCATAATTAGCGTAATAAAATGAAGATAAAGCACTTATTAAATTTTCTAAAAGTATATAGTTGTTTGGATAATCTTTAAGTCCTTTTTTTAACACTTCAATCCTTTTTAGTGTATCGCCAATTCTTGCAAATTCTTTTGATTCATTGATAATTTGTTTAATGCATTCATCTTGTTTAAAGGAATTTACTCCAAGTAATTCATCAGTAGTAACATGAAATAAATTGGCGATTATCGGAAGCAAAGTTATATCAGGAAATGTTATATTTGTTTCCCAACGTGAGACTGCTTGCATTGATACTCCTAACATATTTGCTAATTCATTTTGAGTCATTTCATTTTTAATTCGTAATTCCTTAATTGTTTTTCCAATATTCATAAAAATTTTCTCCTTGTATAATTTTTAGTAATGGCTAATTACACTAACATTATATATGATTTATAAATAATAATCTATGGCGCAAATGATGAGAAAAAATCAACCAGATTGAGAATATTTTATCATATTAAGATAAAACTTTCTAATATTATCTACCTAAGAATGAAAAAAGGCCCAACTATTTTGGTAGTGGGCACCTTTACTTTTTAGTCGAGATCTAAGGCATCAAAGCCTTTTTTTATTTCTTTAGGCGTATGCTTTTTCTCTTTAAAGAATAGCATTACAATAAACGCCATTATCATTAAAATACCAGAATAAATATAGAGAAGTTTTAAACTAGCATCACTTTTATACATAATTATACCAACTAAAATCGGGGTAATGGTTTGAGCTAACATTGATACAGTGTAATAGTAACCAGTGAATTTGCCGATATTTTTAGAAGAAGACATTTCAACTAACATCGGATATGAGTTAGCATTTATTAAAGCCCAACCAAATCCACACACAACCATCGCAATATAAATTGGAATAATAGAAAAGCCAATTTCAGTTTGATATTGATAGTCTTCTTTAAATACACCATTTGAAGCAAAATAAATAATAACAAAGATAAAACTAACAACTAAGGCTAAAATACCAAGTAAAACGGTTTTTTTTCGCCCAATTTTTGAAGGTAGGTTGGCGGCCGCAATAAAAGTTATAATGGATGAAACAGTTAAAATGATAACAATAGTTGAGGCAATTGCTTCATCGTGCAAAATTTTTTTACAAAATAAACTATTAAAAGTTTCAATAGCATTAAATGACATGTACCAAAGAAGAACACCAAGTAAAATAATGAAAAAATTTTTTAAATCACCTTTACTAAGTGGTTTATTATCGGTTACTTGTTCAATTGTTTGACTAAGTGATTCACCATATTCAATATCAGCTTTGTTTTCTTCAAGTAATTTATTTTCTTTGATTTTTAAAACAAGAAGGACTAAAGCAAGAATCATAAAGAAACTAGCGATGGAAAAAGCAATAATGGCATTAAGTTTATTAGTTGGTTGCCAATCATCGCCATTTGATCCGTCCGCAATCTTTAAGAATAAAGCAAGACCACCAGCTAAAATAGCCCCAAGATAACCAACAAAATTGATAATGCCGTTAGCTTTAGAACGAAGTGGTTTAGGGGTAACATCAGGCATTAAAGCAACCGCTGGATTGCGATACATATTCATAATTAATAAAATAACAGCCATCATGATAATGACACCGACTAATGACTCGATGTAAAACATTACCGCAACTAAAGGGAAAAGGATCGCAGAAAGAGCCATTCCAATAATGATATATGGCATCCGTTTTCCCATTTTAGTATGGGTTTTATCGGATAATTTACCAAAAAGTGGAAGCATAAAAATAGCAAATAGATTATCACCGGCCATAATTATTCCGATAAAGAGTTCATTAGTCTTGCCAAAATTTTTTCGTAAAAGGTAATCAAGGAAAAGCGGACAATAAGTATTATACATTTGCCAAAGCATTAAAATGGCAAAAAAAGCTAGCCCAATAAAGAAAGTATTTTTAATATTTAGTTTAAGAGTTCGATTATTATTTTCGATTTTTGATTCCATATTTAATTCTCCTTTCAAATAGTATATCAAAAAAATTCCTAATTTGCAAAAAAAACAATCAAACCATCAATCGATAGCTTGATTGTTAAGGGTGTAGTTAGGATTATTAAAAAGATTTTTAATGGTTTTTTTAGCTACAAAGATAAAAATAATGCAACATCCTAGTTCAGAAAGGGGATATGACCACCATACTGCATCATCTAAATTAGTTATAGCTTTAAGAATAAGAGCACACGGAATTAAAATGACGGCTTGACGTAATAAACTCATTAAACTAGATTTATAGCCATGACCAATCGCTTGAAACATTGCCGAAATGATTATCGAAATAGCAGCAGGAATAAAACATAAACTAATCGTTCTAAAAGCTTTACTGCCAAGATTAGTTAAAGATCCTAGTTTAAAAATTTGACATATTAAATTAGCCCCAAGTTGGAAAGCAACAAGGCCAAGTGCCATAATCGTAAAAGAAGTAATGATGGTATATTTAAAAGTTTTCAAGAAGCGTTCTTTTGACCTTGCACCATAATTATAGCCCATAATCGGCATTGCTCCTTGCGTTAGACCAAAAACTGGCATGAAAATGAACGATTGAACTTTAAAATAGGTGCCTAAAATTGTTACACCACTTGAACTTAAGATACGATTAAGAATAATAGTAGTTAAAGCATTAATTGAATTCATAATTGTGACAGCAATCCCTACACTAAAGATATCTTTAATAATCATTTTGCGAATTTTTAAATATTTAAAATTAAAAGATACTTGATGTTTTTTTAACAAAATGATTAATGTAACAAAAAGACCAGAAATGCACTGAGCAATAACGGTTGCAATCGCCGCTCCTTCAACGCCTAAATTAAGGCCAAGTGGAAGATGAAAAACACTACCTTTAGCAAAAATGAAAAAAGGATCAAGCACAATATTTGTAATAGCACCGATTAATTGGGAAATCATCGGAATAATCATATTACCAGTGCCTTGCAAAATTTTGGAAATGACAACCTCAAGATAAGAACCAATACTAACGGCCATTACAATTCTTAAATATTTAATTGATAAAGCCTCAATTTCATTTTGATCTTGATAAATCATCATAAATAGCTTTGGAACAAAAAAACTACAAGCTAAAGTTACCAGGTATGCACATAGAGCAATGATAATGCCGGTTCTTGCGGCATCACTTGCCTCATTTTGCCTTTTAGCACCAAGATGCCTTGAAATGGCTGAACTTGTGCCAACGCCAATTCCAAGACCGATAGCAAGGCAAATCATTTGAACTGGGAAGGCATAATTAAGGGCTGTTAATTCATTATTTGTTTCACTAATTCTTGAAACATAAAGGCTATCAACGATATTATAAAGAGCTTGCACTAGCATTGAAAAAATAGCTGGTATACTCATTTTGAAAAGTAATTTTCCAATTGGAAGCGTAGCCATTTGATGGGTTTCACGCTTTTCGAACAATTCATTTTGCATAACATTACCTCATAAGTCTTATCAATTATACATAAAAATGCTTTAATAGTCAAAGTATGTGCAATATCGCTTAAAAGATAAAAATAATTACTTTTTCAGTTCAATTTCACAAAAAAAAAACGAAAGTATGGTATAATCAAAGTAATTATATTAATGGGAGCATAATATGAGTAAGATCTTAATTGTTGATGATGAATTAAATATTAGAGAATTGGTAAAAAAATATGCCAATTTTGAACATTTTGAATCAGATACGGCTAATAATGGTATTGAAGCCATCAATATGGTAAAAAATAATCAATATGATTTAATCATTATGGATATAATGATGCCAGAGTTAGATGGTTTTTCAGCGGTTAAAGAAATTCGAAAAACTTCTGATGTACCAATTATTATGTTATCGGCACGTTCGGAAGAATATGATAAATTATATGGTTTTGATTTAGGAATAGATGATTATGTAACTAAACCTTTTTCTCCTAAAGAATTGATGATGCGCGTTAATGCTGTCATAAATCGAGCTACCCAAAAAAATAAAAAAGCCGAAGAGGTTCAAGTTTGGCAGTATGAAGGCTTAAAAATTGATTTCAGTGCCCATATTGTTTACATAGATACAAAAAGGATTGAATTAACCCATAAAGAATTTGAATTACTTGTATATTTAACTAAAAATGCCAATATTGCGATTACTCGTGAACAACTTTTAGAAAAAGTCTGGGGATATGATTATTATGGTGATGATCGGACCCTTGATACTCATATGAAATCGCTACGTAAAAAATTAGGTAAATATGCTGATAATATTATAACAATAAGAAGGGTAGGCTATCGTTTTGAAACTGAAAAATATTAGTTTAAAATGGAAATTATTCTTTTTTATCTTTATTTTTGCTAGCATTATTGTTTTAGTTTTTGTAATCTTTCAAATTGCTTTACTAGGTAGTTTTTACCGGTCGAATAAAATTAACCGAACCGCTGATTTAATTAATGATGTTGCCAAAATCGTTGATAAAAAAGATGCCATTGATTCGGTTATAACTAATCAGTTAGATAAAATATCAACTGATGAAGATGCAGCTATTTATATTTATAGTAATCCTAATCAAACTAATGAGACTTCCCCTATTACTAATCAAGATATTTTAATTTATAAAACCAATACAGGTGGATCGTTTGAAAATTTAGATTTGGACAAGGTTACCGATATTTGGAATATTGCTAGTGAACTAAATTATTCAAAATTTTATATTATTCTTTCTAACAATCAAATGGAGATTCTTCAAAATCAAATAAGAGAACTAAATGTCCCTAAAAAAGAAATAATTAGAGAATTAGGTGAAGATACCACTTCAATTATGTGTTGTTCATTTATTAAGAATACTAGTAATCGTAATGCCTATTTGCTAATTATTGATAGTAAAATTATTCCGGTTGAATCAGCTGTTTCAACCCTTAAAATGCAATTAACCTATATTGTTATCATCGTTGTCTTTTTGACGATTATTATTGCTATTATAATATCAAGAATCATTTCTAAACCAATTGTTGCGATGAATAAAATTGCTAAAAATATGGCTAAAGGTGATTATGATGTGGTATTTAATGGTGAAGGCTTTTTAGAAGTTAATGAATTAAATGAAACTTTAAATAAAACAGTTTCGGAATTGAAAAAGACGGAAACTTTACGAAGAGAATTAATGGCTAATGTTTCACATGACTTAAAGACGCCTTTAACAATGATTGGGGGATATGCTGAAATGATGCGTGATTTACCGGGGGAAAACAATAAAGAAAATTTACAAATTATTATTGATGAAGTTAATCACTTAAATATTTTAGTTAATGATATGCTTGATTTATCACGACTTTCGAGTAAAACCGTTGAACTTCATCCTCAATTATTTTCGATAACGGATAATTTAATTGAGATTGTGGAAAGATATCAAAAGTTTCAAGAAAGCAATCATTTGACAATTAAATTAGAATATGATGCCAATATTGAAGTAATAGCTGATGAAAGTAAAATTAATCAAGTAATTTATAATTTTATTAATAATGCCATAAATTATAGTGGTCCCACTAAAGAGGTTATTGTCAAACAAACAATTGATAATCATGATGTTATAATTAGTGTTATTGACCATGGAATTGGCATTAAAGAAAGTGATTTAGCTTATATTTGGGATCGTTATTATCGAATTGATAAAAGTCATCAACGATCTACCCAAGGCTCGGGTTTAGGTTTATCAATTGTCAAAGGAATATTAGAAATTCATAACTTTGCTTACGGAGTTGAATCAAAAGAAGGATTGGGTAGTACTTTTTGGTTTAAAATGCCTATTAAAAATAAGGAAGAAGGATGATTAAATGAAAAATAAATGTTTTAAAATAGGTTTATTATTAATTTTATCGTTGTGTTTATTTACTAGTAGTTGCAGCCAATTTAAACAAAAAAATATTATAGAAAATCAAATTACCAATAAAACTGTTAACTATGATAATATTACAATCGATCAATTAGAAGAAGCGGTTAATAACACCGTTAAAATGGTTGAAAATGCCGTGGTTGGGGTTAGTATAAAAACGGTTAGTAACGTTATGATTAATGGCAGGGTATACGCATCAGAAGATACGGAAGCAATTGGTAGTGGTGTTATTTATAAAAGAGTGGAAAATAAGAATGCTAGTGGTATATTAACCGGTTATACATATTATCTTTTAACAAATCGGCATGTTATTACAAGTGAGTCTAGTTTAAATACGAAAATTTATGTCTATTTAGGTAATGAAGATTGTGAAATTGAAGCTAAAATTATTGGATACGATGAAAAAGTTGACATTGCGGTTATAACATTTGAGCATACATCGCTAATTCAACCAGTCGAATTTGGTGATAGTGATGCACTTGAAAAAGGCCAATTTGTTATTGCAATTGGTAACCCTGATGGATATGATTTTTACGGCTCGGTTACTTTTGGCGTAGTTAGCGGTAAATTACGTTATATCAGTGATGACACTGATGGTGATAATATCAATGACTATAATGCAACTTATATTCAACATGATGCATCAATTAATCCAGGTAATAGTGGTGGCGGATTATTTACAATAGATGGAAAATTAGTAGGTATTAATTCACTTAAATTTGTTGATGATACCATTGATAATATGGGATTTGCGATTCCGATTAATGTTGCTAAAGTATTAGCATGTGATTATATTGAAAAAAATATTGCGATTAAAAGACCAACACTTGGTGTAACCGGAATTGCCGTAAGAGATTTAACAAATGCTACTATTGCTGAAAATGGCTTAATGCCACTTCCAGATATTTATGGTAATAGTTCTAAATATGGCATTTATGTTAGTGATATTACAAGTGGTGGAACTATCTCAATGACAAATGTTGCTAAAGATGATATTATTTTAACTTTTGACGGAGAAAAAATTACAACCCTTAATGTTTTATCGGCCAAACTTAATTCATTAGACGATTATGTAATTGGTAGTAAGGTTGTAATCACTTATTATTCAAGAAAACAAGCTAAAATTGTTACTGAAACAATTACATTAAAATAAACGCTGATGAACAATCAGCGTTTAAACTAATTTTTTTAGTTGAAACAGGAGATGAAGTAAATGCAAAATACTTTTATAGGAATTTTTGATTCAGGAATTGGAGGATTAACTGTTTATCAAGATATTAAACAAAAATTACCTAACGAACAAGTTGTTTATTTAGCCGATACGATTAATTGTCCCTATGGCACTAAAACAATAGAAGAGGTCAAAAATATTACTTTAAAGAATATCAATTATTTAAAAAATTTAGGTGCTAAAGTAATTGTAATTGCTTGTAATACAGCTACATCATCAATAATCGATGAAATCAAAAAAAGTGATGGTTATTTGTTAGGAGTAGTAGAGCCTACCGCCAATTTAGCTAAAAAGGTTAGTAAAACTAAACAAATAGGATTATTTGCTACTAATCTAACAGTTGAAAGTAAAGTATATGATCACTATTTAAAAGATGTTGACTTATATGCGGAAAAATGTAGCGACTTTGTTTTACCGATTGAAAAAGGACAATTACATACTAAACAAATGAAAGAAATGATTAAAAAACATTTAGCAGCTTTGCCAAATATTGATACTTTGATTTTGGGGTGCACTCATTTTCCCTATATAAAAGATGAAATCGAACAATTTATTTTAAAATCAGTTACTATTGTTGAAAGTGGAAAGCCCACAGCTGAAAAGTTAAGTCAGTATTTAGTTAAACAAAATCTCTTAAATAACTTTAGTGATGGTGATATTTTTTTAACAACTGGTAAAATAAGTGATTTAGAAAAAAACATTAATAAATTTAAATTTAAAAAAATCAAACAAGTTGAAATTAACTAAAAGAGGAAAACTTATGTTATTAACAGTTGAAAATTTGTCTTTAACGTATGATAAAAAAACGATTTTTAATAATGCATCTTTTCGCGTTTTACCAAATGAAAAAATCGGAATTGTTGGTAATAATGGCGTTGGCAAGACAACTTTAATCAATATTCTTTGCGGGAAAGTTATCCCTGATCATGGTAATATTATTTTTGATAAAACGATAAAAGTTGGTTATTTAGACCAATATATGAATATAAATTTAAACCTTTCAATTGATAGTTATCTAAAAGAGGCCTTTTCCAAACTTTATGCCAAAGAAAAAGAAATGCATCAACTATTAGATGAGCTTAATCAAACAACAGATCAAGCAATCTCGATGCGTCTTGTTCGAATTACATCACAAATAAATGAATATTTAGAAACTAATCAATTTTATGCAATTGATTCTAAAATAGGGCGCATTGTTTCAGGTTTAGGCATTAATCAATATGGTTTACAGACGATTTTAAAAAATTTATCAGGTGGTCAAAAAATTAAAGTAATTCTTGCAAAACTCCTTTTAGAAGAACCTGATTTGTTAATTTTAGATGAACCAACTAATTTCTTAGATACTGTTCATATCGATTGGTTAGTAAAATATTTAAAAGATTATAAAGGTAATTTTTTGATTGTATCCCATAATCAAGAATTTTTAAATAATGTTGTTAATGTTATTTTAGAAATTGAATTAGGTAAAATTACCAAATATAAAGGTAATTATCAGGCTTATTTATTAAAAAAAATGATGATGGATGCTGATTATGAAAAGCGTTATAATGCTCAACAAAAGCAAATCAAAGAATTACAAAATTATATTGCTAAAAATAAAGTTAAAACATCCACCGCAAAACAAGCTAAAAGCCGGGGAAAGAAATTAGAAAAACTTGATCTTTTAGCTAAGCCTTTAAAAAATGATATTCATCTTAATCTATATTTTAATTATAAACCAATTGCCTCTGAACGGCTTTTAACTGTTCAAAATTTAGAAATAGGTTATAGTTATAGCCTTTTACCACCAATTAATTTCGAAATAAGAAGTGGAACAAGGCTAGCAATTACAGGTTTTAATGGCATTGGTAAATCAACGCTATTAAAGACTTTAATTGGTGAATTAAAACCAATTGCGGGAACGTATCATTTTGTTGACAATGCGGCGGTAGCATATTTTGAACAAGAACATCATTTTTCAAATCCTAATTTAACCCCTATCGAAGAAATTCAAAATCTTTATCCGTTATTAGATAGTGGTAAAATTCGTTCGCAACTTGCAAGATGTGGATTAACCAATAATTTAGCCATTACCCCAATTAAAAATTTATCAGGTGGTGAACAATCCAAATTAAAATTATGCAAAATTATGTTACAAAAAGCCAATGTTTTAATTTTGGATGAACCTACAAATCATTTAGATCATATTGCTAAAGAAGATTTATTAAAAGCCTTAAAAAAATATGATGGAACAATTATTTTTGTAAGTCATGAGCGTGATTTTATTAATCAACTTGCAACAAAAATCTATAGTATTGAAGAATTATTAATAAATTAAAACAAATAAAATTTAAAAAGGAAAAAATAAATTATGAACACATTACATTTAATGGTTGGCATTCAGGGCAGTGGTAAGTCAACCCTTGCTAAAAAATTAGCCGAAGAATTACATATTATAGTGGTTTCCACTGATGAAATAAGGCAAAAATTTCCAAGCCTTGCTTCATCAATGGTTTTACCGAAAGCCTATGAATTTTGTGCTGAAGAATTAGTTAAGGGTAATGATGTCATTTATGATGCTACCAATATTACGCCAAAAGTTAGAAAAAGAATCATAGATGCAATTAAACAATATAATATTAATTTTTTAGTAGGTTGTCATTATTTGCAAACTAGCATTGAAACATGTAAAAAGCGGGTAGCGCTTCGTAACCAAGATGAGAATCAATTATTTTTACCCCTTGAAGTAATTGATAGTTACGCAAATAATTTAATTGCCCCAAGTGAAGATGAAAAATATGATTTTATTTGTGTTTATGATGAGAGCGGTTCTTTAATCAAAAAAATTTAAAAATATTGGACAAAATTAAATAATTTTTTGTTCATATTTAAACTTATTTTTTTTCTAACTATTAAGTGATTAATTCAATTGAATAAAAAAAATAAAATGATATAATTAACATAATTTTAGCAAAATTAGGGAAAGGAAGTAGAATATGGAAGAACAATTTTTAAATATAATTAAAGATAGTGGCATTAAAATCGATGATAATTTATCAAATGCGGAATTAATTAGTATAAAAGTTAATGACCAAAATGCTTCTTGGCGTTTTTGCTTGAAATTTGATAACATTGTAAAAGTTGAAACTTTAAAAGAGTTAGTTGAAAAAGTTAGTAAATATCTTGTTGAAAAATATGAAATTAAAACAGTAAAATTTACAGTTTCTTATGATGAAAAGACACTTGATAATTTTTTAATGACTGAAGAAGATTTACGTCAATATTTTGATTATGCCATTTTTGTTTGTGCTGAATCAAAAAAAGGGGTTTTAACACTTAAAGAATTTTATAAAAAATATTTAGATAATGAAATTTGTTTAATGGTTTCGACCGAAGAAGAACAAAATAGTGTTAATGATAATCTAAATATAATCAAACGTTTCTTTCAAAATTACGGTCTTAATTTTATTAAATTCAATGTTGTTATAAGTGATAGTGTTCGAAATTTTAAAGAATTGCATAATGGTAGTCAACAAGTAAAAGAACAACTTGATAGTATTCAAAGCGCTGAAAAATATCGTAAACTTGAACAAGAATATCGTGAAAAACAGCCACAGGCTATTTTTTCTTACGCTTCTAAAGGGAAAATGGTAAGTAAAAAAATTAGTGAATTACCTATAAATTCTTTAGAAGTAGAAGAATTTAAACAAATAGAAGGTACTAACAAGATTCAATTAACAGGGATGATTGTAACCTCAGAAGTAAGAGCCTTACGTTCACGACAGGGACGTGATTTTAATCTTTTTGTAGCAACCATTACTGATTATAAAGATTCCATTTTAATAAAGCGTTTTATTAAAGATAATGAGGTTGAAAAATATAAAAAAACTTTTGTGAAAAATTTGTCCATTTTTGTTAAGGGTAATTTACAATGGGATGATTTTGCAAAAGATGTGGTTGTTATGTGTGATGAAATTACAGTTCTTGGTGCGGATGTTTCACGTGTTCGATATGATGAAGCATTAGAAAAAAGAGTCGAACTTCATGCTCATACTAAAATGAGCGTTTTAGATAGTATTTTATCAGTAGAAGATTATGTATGGCAAGCTAAAAATTATGGTCATAAAGCTATTGCCGTAACTGATCATGCTAATTGCCATATATTACCAGAATTTTTTAATTTATGTAAAAAAGTTGGAATTAAACCGATTGCAGGCGTTGAAGGTTATTATATCAATGATGATTCGCTAAATATCGCCTTTACGGATGAAGATATCGATTTAAAAGATGCTACTTATGTGGTATTTGATATTGAAACGACTGGTTTATATATTCCTTTTAATGAAATAATCGAAATAGGTGCTGTCAAAATAAAAAATAGTTTGGTTATCGATCAATTTGCTAAACTTGTAAAACCAAAACATCGTTTGTTTAAAGAAATTACTGAAATTACGCATATAACCGATGAAATGTTAGAAGATCAATTACCAATTGAAGAAGTTTTACCTGAATTTAAGAAATTTATTGAAGGATGTGTGTTGGTAGCTCATAATGCTCATTTCGATACTGATTTTATCTATGCAGAACTAGAAAAATTAGGTATGTTTGAAAAAGAATTGCCATGTATTGATACGATGATGTTTGCTAGAGGTTTATATGGTGGCAGTTTTAAACAAAACAATTTAAGAGCTGTAGGTAAATTTTTAAAAGTTGAAGTAGAACCTAATGAACAACACCGTGCTGTTTATGATGCGAAAACCACTGGTAATATTTTTATGAAATTGCTAGGTGAGGCTCTTGAGCGTAAATATGATAATTATAATTCCTTAAATAAATTAGTAACAGAAAATGAATTATTCCGCTATAAAATTCCAAGCCATATTAATATTTTAGTTAAGAATCGTAAAGGACTTAAAAATTTTTATAAAATTATTTCCGAATCACATACAACTTATTTCCAAAAAGATGCTCGTATTTTAAAAAGTTTAATTGAACAATATCGTGAAGATTTATTGATTGGTAGTGGATGCTGTAATGGTGAAATATTCCGCTTAGCTTTAGAAAAAACGCCTCGTCAATTAGAAGAAGCTTTAGATTTTTATGACTATATAGAAGTTCAACCACCAAAATGTTATTTACATTTATTTGAAATGTGGCCAGAAGACGAAGCTATAAAGATGATTCAACAATTAATTAAAGAAATAATTGATTTAGCTACTAAGAAAAATAAAATCGTTGTTGCAACTGGTGATGTTCACGAATTAATTGAAGATGATGCCGAATATCGGAAAATTTACTTAAGTATTGCTAGACCTAATGGTGGTGGACCCCATGAACTTGCCAAATATGAAGGCACTTTAGATATGCATTATCGCAATACATCAGAAATGCTTAAGGAATTTTCTTTCTTAGATGGTGACTTAGCTTACAAAATCGTTGTTACGAATACTAATTTGATTAACAATATGATTGATGAATATGAGTTATTCCCTAAAAAACTTTATGTTCCAAGAGATGACTTTATGGCTGATAAAAATGGTGTATCATCTATGAAAAAAGCTGTTCAGGATATATCTTATGAAACTGCATATAATATTTATGGTCACCAAGAAAAAGATGGTACTAAAAAATTAAATCCTTATGTAGAAAAACGTTTGGAAAAAGAATTAGATGCTATTATTGGGCATGGTTATTTTTCGGTATATTATATTTCCCATTTATTAGTTAAAAATTCTAATGATGCTGGGTATGTTGTAGGAAGTAGGGGTTCAGTCGGAAGTTCATTTGTGGCAACAATGATGGGAATTACCGAAGTAAATCCCTTAAAGCCGCATTATGTATGTCCTAAGTGCCATTATACAGCTTTCAAATTAAACGAAGAAGAAAAACGTGAATTTAATCAACAAATACCATATGAATTAGATGAAGAATTACAAAAAGTTAATGTTGGGGCTGACTTAAAACCTATGCGTTGTCCTGAATGCGGGGCTTTGTTAAATCGTAATGGCTTTGATATTGAATTTGAAACATTCTTAGGCTTTAGTGGTGATAAAGTTCCTGATATTGATTTAAATTTTTCTGGTGAATATCAAGCTAAAGCACATCTTTTCTGTCAAGAAACTTTTGGGGTTGATAATGCTTTTAGAGCCGGAACTGTTAGCACAGTTCAACCAAAAACGGCTTTTGCTTACGCAAGAGATTATTATCAACAAAGAAATATTTTCAAAAGACAAACTGAATTAGATCGTTTATCAATTGTTCTTTCTGAATCTAAACGTACAACTGGACAACATCCAGGTGGAATTGTAATTGTTCCTGATGATATTGAATATACTGATATTATTCCAGTTCAATATCCACCAGTAGGTGAAGGTGAAATGGACGATTTAAATTGGCGTACTTCTCATTATGATTATCATAAATTTGAAAATAATTTATTAAAATTAGATATCTTAGGACATGATGATCCAACTATGGTTAAATTCTTAATGGACTTTGTTCACCAAAATCAAGCTGAATTTCCTTTTTCAACGGTTGATGATATTCCCTATTTTGATGAAAAAGTTTTATCCTTATTTAGTAGCAAAGATGCCTTAAATTTAGGTGATGATGATTTAGATAGTTTATCAAGCGGTACGATTGGAATACCTGAATTTGGTACACAATTTGTTAGAAGTATGTTAGAGGTTATAAAACCTAATTCAATAAGTCAAATTATTAAAGTATCAGGACTTGCTCACGGAACTAATGTTTGGATGAAAAATGCGGAAGATTTAGTTAAAGGAACTAATTTAAGTGCTCCAATCGCCTTTAATGATGTTATTGGTTGTCGTGATGATATTATGAAATCATTAATTGAATATGGAGTTCCAGCCGAAGCATCCTTTAAAATTATGGAAAGTGTTCGAAAAGGTAAAAAATTAACAATTGATCAAGAAGAAATATTATTACAACATAATGTTCCTAATTGGTTTATTAATTCATGTAAGAAAATTGAATATTTATTCCCAAAAGCACATGCGACTGCTTATGTAATTATGGCTTTACGTATTGCTTGGTTTAAAATTCATCGACCTATTTATTATTATGCTGCATATTTTTCTAAAAGAGCAAAAGAATTCGACGCTGAAGCTTTTGCAAGTGGCGAAAATGCTATTCGTAATCGTCTTTTAGAAATTGAAAAGAAGATGAAAAGTCATGATGATGATAATAAACCATCTAATAAAGAAATTGATTTATATGATGAATTAAAATTAGCTTTAGAAATGAATTTACGGGGTCTTTCTTTTAAACAAATTGATGTAAATATTTCCGATGCTACCTCTTTAGTTATTTCTAAAGATAAAAAATCATTATATTTGCCATTTGTAGCAGTAGAATCATTAGGTGAAACGGTAGCTTTATCAATTGTGGAAGCGCGTAAGCAAGGCTTATTTACTTCGAAAAAGGATTTTGAATTAAGAACTAATATTAATAAAAAACAATTTGCTAATTTAATTAAATTAGAAGCTTTTGGTGATTTACCAGATGATGATACAATATTATAAAAGGAGGGCATTTAATGAAAATAGGAAACAATTTTGCGTTTAGAAAGGCTTACGAAGAAGTTGTTAACATTGATTATGAACATGAATTTGCAACAGCTAAGGGGATAGGAATAAAAACCTCAATTTTATTAGGTATTACGTTTCTTACAAGTTTAGTTTTAATTGCTTTAACAACTATTTTTGGCATTATTACACTGGCTTTTTATATCGTTGGGGGGATTGCCGGAATTATTTTACAAATAATTATGAATTTAAATCCTAGAAAAGCTAAATCACTTTCTATTCCCTATGCGATTTGTGAAGGTTTAACGGTTGGTTGCCTTTGTGGTATTTTAGCAGCAGCTTTTGGTGATGTAGGATTACAAATTGCAAGTATTGCTTTGCTTGCAACTTTGGCAATTTTTCTTGCTTCAACCTTTCTTTATAGCAGAGGTATTATTCGTGTTAATAATCGCTTTAGATCATTTCTTTTAGTCATTAGCTTAGGCATTATCATTCTTAGTCTTGGCTTTGGTTTATTATCACTGATCGTCTTTTTGACTTCAGGTCAAAATTTGTATACTTTATATTATTTTTCAGGTTTTGGCTTACTTGGAGCAATAATTATGTGTATAGTAGCCACAATGTATGTTATTTTTAGCTTTTCGGTTGCGGATAATTTGATTGAAGCAGGCGCTGATAAAGATATGGAATGGTATGCTGCTTATGCAATTACGCTTAATGTAGTATATTTATTTATTGAAATTTTGCGTTTATTGTTAATTTTATTTAGTCGCCAATCGCGTGATTAATATTTTGTTATAGATGGTAAAATAGTTGCATAAAATTACCAAAGATGTTAAAATATATATGTAAAAAAATAGTCCATTTAAGGAGGTTAATAAAAAATGGCTGTAAAAATTGCAATTAATGGTTTTGGACGTATTGGACGTTTAGCTTTCCGTCTTATGTTCGGTAACGAAGATTTTGATATCGTTGCTATTAATGATTTAACTGGTGCTGCAGATTTAGCTTATTTATTAAAATATGATACTGCTCAAGGTCGCTATGTTGGTCACGATGTTAAAGCTACTGATGATTCTATCATTGTTGATGGCAAAGAAATTAAAATTTATGCTATCAAAGATGCTAATGAATGCCCTTGGGGAGAATTAGGTGTTGATGTAGTTATTGAATGTACAGGATTCTATGTATCAAAAGAAAAATCAATGGCTCACATTAATGCTGGCGCAAAGAAAGTTATTATTTCGGCTCCTGCTAAAGGTGTAGATATGACGGTTGTTTATAACGTTAATCATCAAAAACTAACAGGCAGTGAACAAATTATAAGTGCTGCTTCATGTACAACTAACTGTCTTGCTCCAATTGCTAAAGTATTAAATGATAATTTTGGTATTGTAAAAGGCTTTATGACAACAGTTCACGCTTATACAGGCGATCAAAATGTACTTGATGCTCCTCATAAAAAAGGTATTCAATCACGTCGTGCTCGTGCTGCCGCTGCTAATATTGTTCCTACTACAACTGGTGCTGCTAAAGCTGTTGCAGAAGTTTTACCTGAATTAAAAGGAAAATTAGATGGTATGGCTTTACGTGTTCCAACTATTACAGGTTCTGTTGTTGACTTAGTATGGGAACCAGTTCGTCCTGTTACAGTAGAAGAAGTTAATGCTGCTGTAAAAGCTGCAGTTAGTGATACAATCTATTATACTGAAGATCCAATTGTATCTAGTGATGTTATTGGTCAAACTTGTGGAACATTATTTGATGCTCAATGCACTAAAATAATGGAAGTTGATGGTAAACAACTTGTTAAAGTTATTGCTTGGTATGATAACGAAATGAGTTACACTGCTCAAATGGTTCGTACAGCAAAATATTTAGTTGAAAACTTTAAATAATAAAAACTATTTTGATTTTAGAAAACGCCTATTTTGAAATGGGCGTTTTATTTTGCTTTTGAAAATTAAATATTTATGTTATTTTAATAAAAAAGACAAAATTAATAATAAAAAATCTAAATATTGCTTTTTTAATCAAAAAAAAGCAAAAAAATGATATAATTATAAGGTAAAAATATTTGCATTTGTTATTGACCATACTTATTTATAAGAATGGTTTTTCTTTTCCTTATGCACGCTATTAACTAGTTAAGATTGGAAGGTATATATGATTAAAGTAAAAAATTTAAAACGATGCTTTTTTACAGGTAAAGAACCTTTTTGGGCTCTAAAAGGTGTCGATTTAGAAATTAATGATGGTGAATTTGTTGCAATTTGTGGAAAATCTGGTAGTGGTAAAAGCACTTTATTAAATTTAATAGGAAGTCTTGATAAAGCAACAGAAGGTGAGATTTGGCTTGATGATTATGATATTTCAACTTTATCACAAAAAAAATTAGCAATTATTCGTAATAAAATGATTGGATTTGTCTTTCAAAGTTTTTATTTAGAGCCAGGTTATACTGTTTATGATAATGTTGAACTACCTTTAATTCTTTCAGGATCAACAGGAAGTGTCAATCGTAAAAAAGTTGAAAAAGCCTTAGAGCTGGTAAATTTATCAAATAAAATAAAAGCTAAGGCTAATACATTATCAGGTGGTGAGCAACAAAGAGTTGCCATTGCTAGAGCTATTATTAATGATCCTAAATATATTTTTGCAGACGAACCATGTGGAAATTTAGATAATGTTAATAGTGAAAATATTATGAATATTTTAAAAAAATTACATGAAAATGGAAAAACGATTGTAATGGTTACCCATGATTTGGAAGATGCTAAAAAAGCTGAGCGCATTTTTACAATGTCTGATGGCCTAATTATTAATAATGAGGTTAATCAATAACTATGAAAGGCATTTTAAAGATAATTTTAAAGGAAACGGCCTTTCTAAAGAATACAATTATTATGATAGGTCTTATTTTAATCTTGTTTTCTGGTGCATTTTTATCGGTTTTATCAGTTCGCATTGATGTTCCAAACGGAATGTATAAACAAATAGATAATGAAGATATAAAAATCGGTTGTATGATAAAAAATGTTACGATCAAAGATGCTAGAAACGAGTGTGACTTATTATATGGTGGTATTACTGGAATTACGACCGATCTAACTCTTAATGGTTATCAAAATAAAAAACAAGTTATAAATAAAACCGAAATGACATATAAGGATTTCTTTTCAACTAGAACAAGAGGAATCATTATTGGGGAAAATACTGATTTTCAACTTCTTCAAGAAGCAGCTAAACAAGATGAATCCATTTTAAGAGGTAATTTACCAAAGTTAGCTTATGAAGTTTTAATTAGTAATTATATAGCCCAAAAATTAGCGTTAAATATTAATGATAATTTAGTTATAAATAATCTTAATTTTAAAATAGTGGGAATATATGATTCAGCTAAATATTTTGAATTATATAAAGAAACTAATTTACCAGCGGTTAGTTATTTTCTAGTAATGCCAGATGATACAATCTTAGAAGAAGCTTATTTAAATTTTACATCTTCAAAGCAATTACAACTTTCAATGAAAAATTTTAATCGTAAAGGTTATAACCCAATTGCTGTTGAGGCTATGACAAAAAGATTAGAAATTATCAATTTAGCAAGAGCTTTCTTTATGTCTGTTGCGATTGTACTTGCTATTGTAACTTTTTTTGTTCAATATTCATTAATTGCGACCTTTTTTAGACAGCGTAAAGCCCAAATATGTCGGTTAAAGCTCTTAGGAGCAACCGATGGTAAAATTGCGCGCGTATATTGCTTTATTGCTTTTATGATAACAATTTTGGCGGTTACGATAGGTGCTTTTTTATCGCTTCTTTTTAATAAATATTTTATTAATTTGTGTAATGAATTGTTTGAATATGAATTTATATCACATTTTAGAGCAGGTATTTCTTTAATAACCGGTGCCATTTTAATTTTCTTTACCCTTTTAATTTATCGCCATTCGGTACGAAAAATATCAAAATTTAACATTATTGAGGTGATTAAACATGAATAATATTGTACAAACTACTTCAAATGAAGAAGTTAAAAAGGGTTTTAGTATCATCGGTCTTGCTTTTAAAAATGTTTTTACATACACATGGATTAATTTTAAAATTGTGGTTGCTTTTGCTTGTTTAACTTTTTTAATTAGTTTATTTACTGTATATAATGTTGCGCTTAATGATCGCGAAAAATCGATGGTCGAAGAAACGGCATCAGCTAATTTAGCATATATCGATGCCAAAACCGTAAGTGCTAAGCAAGAAGAATTAATTAATCAATATTTTGGTCAATATGATTATCAAAAATGTGCATATTATAGTTTTGCCAGTGAAGTATCCGCTATTCAAAAAACCACCATAAATACAGTTACAACAAGTTACCTGACTTTATTTTTAGAAGATAAAACTTTAACATCAAATGGCAAAACCAGCGCAAATGTATTTGCAACTAATTTCATTTCGCAAAATGATTTGTTAGAAATGAAAAAACGTTTTGGTTATGATGAAATTATTATTGGAAAAATGCCTCAAACCGAACATGAAATTGTTTTATCAGCTTATTTTATTGAAGATTATGGTTTAAGTAAGGATGATATTTTAAATAAAGATATCAAATTACAAATTAATGGTATAAATGAACCTATTTTTGTTGGTAAAGTTACAGGAATAATTCGGGAAGAATATTATGAATTAGCCGGGCATATGATAAGTTTTAAACCTGGAATAATTTTAAATGATGAAAATCCCCTTTTCAAAAGTAAAAATATGAATATACGTAATATGTATAGTTTGAAAGAATGGATTTTTGATAAAGATGTACTTGATCAATTAAAAGAAGCTAAAATTTCTTATAATGGAAATATTATTTATTCATCGATGAAAAATTTGAATAACGTTAAAATCTTGGCTAATAATTTATATATTATTATTGGTACAGCACTAATCATCGGCCTTGTTTTGATGATTTTAATGATGGTTAACAAATATGTAAAAATCTTTTCGCGTTCAAGTGGTATTTTATTAACTTTTGGACTTGAAAGAAAAAAACTTTATATTCTTTTATTGATTCAGATAATTATAATTTCCCTTGTTGCTATGCCAGCGGCTTTAGGATTAACAATTGGGGGATATTATACGATCAATTTTTTAATGAAAGTGGCAATTAATTTAACTCTTGAAGTTTCCTTGAAAAAATTGTTTGGAATGTTCTTTTTATCATCATTTATTGTTTTTGCTATTTCAATTTTCTTTTTTGGCTATACTATTTATCAAATGCGAGGATCAACCATAAAAGAACTACTTAATACAACGATAAATTAAAAAAAAGCAAGTTTATAAATTATATTTTAGTTATAAAAACAATGTTATTTTCAAAAATAATATTGTTTTTTATTATATTCATTATTTTAGTTTTAAATATCTTTTTTTGTCATAAAATAAATTGTATAAAAATATATAATTAGGAAGTGATGCAGTGACAAGAAGATTATATAAAATATTAGAAATAATCGGAATTCTTATTATTTTTTTAATAGCCTATAAACTTTTTCCCTTTATAAAACTTTTCTTAGATTTTATTAGTAAAATTATAATGCCATTTTTCTTAGGTTTTATTATAGCATTTATCTTTGAACCATTTATAATGTTTTTAGAAAATAAAAAAATTAATCGAAAATTTGCGATTGTTATTTTAGTTTTTATTTTTTTAGGAATAGGCTTTTTAATATTTAAGTTTGCTTTTCCTTTATTTATTAAAGAATTAAAGATGTTTCTTGAAATGATACCTAATTATTTAAATACATTTAAAACGATAGTTGAAAGAATTAGTACAAAATTCCAAAAATTACCGGTTGATTTTCAAATTAATTATGATAAAATAGAAGCTATAGTAACCGAAAAAATAACAACAATGATGATCAAGATTAGTAATAATATACAAGGAAGTTTTTCCTATATTTTTCAACTACTTATAACGCCAATTATTGCTATTTATTTTTTATGTGATTATCCTAAAATTGAAGATAAAATCAAAAATATTCTTAAAAGTAAAAATAAAAATATTCTTTATGAAGCATTATCTAAGATTAAACAATCATTAAGAAAGTATTTAAAAGGAGTAATCATTGTAATGGTTATATTATCAATTGCTACCACGTTTTGTTTTTTAGTGGCAGGTATCGATTATGCATTACTTTTTGGTATAATAATCGGTGTAACTGATATTATACCTTATATCGGACCTTATATTGGTGGGGCAATAGCTGTTATTTTTACTATTGTTACTAGACCTGAACGGGCTTTAATTGTACTTATAATTATAATTAGTTTACAATTTTTAGAAAGTAATTTTTTAGTTCCAAAAGTTCAAAGTAAAACGATGAAGACACATCCACTGTTAGTCTTATTGTCAGTTGCTTTTTTTGGTGAATTATTAGGAATATTAGGAATGGTAATTGCTGTACCACTAGAAAAAATTATTGAAATAATTATTATGTCGCTTAAAGAATATAAAAAAGAAAAGCTAAAAAAAGAAGATATTATTAAATAAAAATTACCGTTAGTAATTTTCAAATGTTTAATAAATCAACAAAATAAATATTTTTAAAAAATAAGAAAAATAGGTAATTTTAGTAAAATTTGTTGAATATACCGAAGAAGATGTATAAAAAAATGCAAATAAAAGGTATTTTTTATTTACAAAAAAAAGACTTTGTGATATAATATGTCTAGAATATATCACAAATTTTCTTCCTTGTTAGTTTGTGATTTTTAAAAATTAAAGGAGTGAGCATATGCTAACAAAAAAACAAAAAACCATTATGACAATCTTAGGATTATTAGGCTTAATAATAGGTATAATTGTGGCTGTTCCTTTTAGATCTTTTCCTGGATTGAATAAAATTGAGAATTTAAACATCGAACTCATTGTAGATCTTGTTTTAGGTGCTGTTGCCATCTTATTAACAATTTATCCATTAGTGAAGAAATATAAAATGATGGATTGTTATCGTGAAAGTTCTAAAGTCGTTCTTACAATGTGTTATTTTCCCACCATTTGTTATACAATAGGTGCAATTACTAATCTTGTTTATACTTTATCATTTAATTATAGTGAATATTCAATGTTAAGTGCTGTATCTAATAAGGCCTTAGGAATAATTATTGCGGTACTCGTAGTATATATGGTATTTTCTATTTATTGTATCTTAAGATTACATACAATAATTACTAAACTTGACAAAGTTGGTAATATTCTAACAGATGTATTTGTTGCTATTATCACATTATGCTTTGTTGTAGTTTTATTCCGTGTAAATTATGTTTACAATGATGGTTATTCATCAATTGACGAATATTATTTGGGTAACCCATTATTATTTGTTATATACATTTTATTATTAGTAGCCCTTGGTGTTGGTATCAAATATATTAGCCTAGTTGTCCGTAAAGATGAAACACTTGTTTTCTATGCTAATACTGCTTCTTATGATAATTTAATTAAAAAACTTGAGTATAATAGAGCATATAATGATACATTAGATGATTTTGAAAATTATTTTGATTATTATGCTGAAGAATATGATAAATTAGAAATTAACAAAGTAGAAGAGTTTGAAGAAGAGGAAGAAAAAGAAGCACCAACAGTCGTTAACTTAGATGTTAACGAAGAACCTGAAGAAGTTGTCGTAGCTGATGAAGATATTGATACTAATGCCACTGAATCAGAAGAACTTGAAGAAATTAATAAACAAAAAGCAGATTTATTAGCTCAAATTGAGGAAAAAAATCAAACTTTAGCTGCAATCCGCGAAAAGAAAGGCGAATTAGAAAAAAATGAAGAAGAACTTCGTAAAGCTAAAGAAAAATATGATGCTGATTTAGAAGAATTTAATCAGTTCAAACTTGATCATGTCAAAGTTTCAACTGATGAAGAACCTAAACAAAAAATTAAAAATATTAATCCACCATTTGAAAAAATTGTGGAATATGCTAAGAGTTTTGCTGCAACTAATACTACGGTTAAAGTTGCCGAAAATGCTAAAGGTAATTTATTAAAATTCTCTTTAGGTAAGAAAATGTATTTAGTTCTTCAAGCTACCAATAATGATTATCGTATTAATTTTATTGCTAGTTCAGAAAAATTTGTTGATTACATTAAGACAAGTCCAGATACATTTAGTGTACCAAAAAATTTAAAAGGTAACAACTGGCTTAGATTTGTTAATAAAGGTAAGACAGATATTAAGATAGCAGAAATTCGTAAATATCTTAAAGACGCATATGAAACTGCTGAAAAACAAATTGCTGCAGAAGCCGCTGCGAAAGCTGCTGAAAGAAAAGCTAAAGCTGCTGAACGTGCTAAAGAACGCGCTGCTAAGAGAGCTGCCGAAAAAGCTGCTGCTCAAGCGCAAGCAAGCGATGCTGAAAAAACCGAGGAATAATGGAAGGTAGGTTTAAAATATGAATAATCCAAAAGAAAATCGTCGTTTAATATTTATCCTATCTACAATAGGATTATGGCTTAATGCTATTATGTTTATTCCTTTCGGTAAAACTTTTAATATGGCTGAAAGCATTATTAAATTTATTGTTTTACCAATTGTGGTTATGGGTTTAAATATCGCAATTACTTTGAAAAAATTTGCTAATTATCGCCCAACAAATCGTTTCCAAACATATGCAAGTTATTTGCCAATCTTTGCATATTTTACTTCTGCATTCACTTATTTGATTTTTATGATGAATAGAGCCGTTCCAACAATTGCTTATTCTTATAATACATATTTATTTTTGATGATTGGTTTTGCTTTGTTAGCTGTTGTTTTCACTATTTTCCAATTGTCAATGGACAAGATCAATCTTTCATTAACTAAAAATCAAGTAAATGTTGTAGACGTTGTTGTTTATTTAGCATTCGTTTTAGACGTTATTTGCTTAAGATTTACTGTTCTCGAAAATTATACTAAAGTTGAACTTGCTAATAATAATTTTTGGAATATAGCTTTAGGAATTATCATAGGTGGAGCAATTCTTTACTTATTATTTGCTAGAAATAAAAAACTATATTCGACAAACGAAGAATTTGTTGCAAGAGATAAAGAAGAGTTATTAAATCATTGGCATCACATTCATGAAGAATCTTATTCAAAAGCCGAATTATTAATTTTATATTCTTTAAATAATTATACCGATGAACGTTTTGTTGTTAAAACACCTAATACTGTAGCTCTTGAAGAAGGAACTGTTAATGTTAATAGTGATGATTTAGAAAAATTACAATCACAAGTTAAAGAATTAAAATCTAGTAAAGCAGTCGTAGATGCAAAATATCAAAAAGTTCATAATGATTATGTTGAATTACAAAATCAAGTTCAATTAGGTATTGCTAAAACTGAATTAGAAAGTTTGAATAAAGAATTAGAAACATTAAATGCGACTATTGATGAAGAAAATGTTCGTGTTAATGATGATTTGGATCAATATAATGATGAAAAGAATGCTTTTGATGAAAAAGTAAAACTTTTAGAAGAAGAGCGTGGCGCTTTATTAAAAGAACTTGGTTTCGAATCAATTGCACAAGCTAAAGCTGAAGAAGAAGCTGCAGCTGAAAGAGCTCGTGAACTACGCGAACAACGACTTGCTGCTCGTGCAAAGGCTGCTAAAGTATTCAAGCCAACTTATGAAGAAATGCTTGAATTTGCTAAATCTATTGAGGGTGAAAATTTAAGTGTTGTTACTAATGCTAATAATACTCAACATAAGTTCCTTGTTGGTAAACGCCCATATTTGGTAATGCAAAAGACAAACAATTATTACCGCGTAACTTTCTGTGCTACAGATGCTGATATTCTTAATTATTTACAATCATATCCAGGAATGGTATTAGCAGCTAAGTCACCAAAAGGTGGTAATTTCTTGATGGTTTCTAATACTGGTGAGTTTGATGAAGAATTATTAAAGAAATTTATTGCTGAATCATTACCATCTGAACTTGCTGTAGAAGTTGCAGAAGCTGAAGCAAAAGAAAAAGAAAGATTAGAAAATAATGCACGTATTGAACGTGAATATGAAAAACTACAAAGAAGATTGAAAAAAGAAGCTAAAGAAAAAGAAGAACAAGAACGTTTAGCTGCTGAAAATCCTTCTCCTAGTGATGAAAACACTGAAACCTCGGAAGAAAACAATTCTTCACAAGAGGCAGCTTAATATAAAAAATCGTTAAATAAAGATTAGTAAAACAAGTACTTTTTTCCAAGAGAGCAATTGATGGTGTGAAAATTGCAAAAAAGTTGTTTGAAGCTCCTTTATAGAGGAATTAATCATTCCCGCAATATTAATTTGCGTTAAAATTAATTAAGAGATAAAACTTTTAAAAGTTTTATAAGAAGGATGGTACCGCGAATTTAAATCGTTCCTTAATGAGGAACGATTTTTATTTTTTAGGAAAGGAAGAAAAAAACTTGAAAAATTTAACTTCAAATCAAATAAGGCAAATGTGGTTAGACTTTTTTAAAAGTAAAAATCACGAAATTATTAATAGTGCTTCATTGATTCCCCAAAATGATCCAAGCCTCTTATGGATAAATGCGGGAGTAGCACCTTTAAAAAAATACTTCGATGGCCGGGAAACCCCTAAAAATAAAAGAATGTGTAATGCCCAAAAATGTATTAGAACTAATGATATCGATAATGTTGGTAAAACAGCTCGTCATCATACTTTTTTTGAAATGTTAGGTAACTTTTCCATTGGTGATTATTTTCGCGATGAAGTTTTAAGTTGGGCATATGAATTATTATTTTCAAATGAATGGTTTGCTTTTGACCCCGATAATATTTATATAACATACTATCCTGAAGATGTAGAAACATATAATAAATGGCTATCTTTAGGTATTAAAGAAAATCATCTTGTTTCAATTAAGGATAATTTTTGGGAAATAGGGGAAGGACCTTGTGGACCGGATACGGAAATCTTTTATGATCGTGGAATAAAGTATGATCCTAATAATTTAGGAATTAAATTATTAACCGATGATATTGAAAATGATCGCTATATTGAAATTTGGAATATTGTTTTTAGTCAATTCAATTCAACGCCTGGTGTAAAACGTGAAAATTATCCTGAACTACCTAGTAAAAATATTGACACTGGTAGTGGCTTAGAAAGGTTAACATGTATTTTTCAAAATACCGAAACCAATTATGAAACGGATCTTTTTTTGCCATTAATTAAATTTTTAGAAAAAAATACTAATCATTCTTATTATGATCCAAAATATCAAATGGCTTTTCGAGTAATTGCTGATCATATTCGAAGTGTAACCTTTGCGATTGCCGATGGTGCTATGCTTTCGAATGAAGGACGAGGCTATGTTTTAAGAAGACTCTTACGAAGAGCTGTTCGTTATGCACGTAATTTAGGAATTGATCGTCCGTTTTTATATCAATTAGTTGGCATTGTTGTTGATAATATGAAAGATTATTATGGTTATTTACAAGATAAACAACCAATTGTTGAAAAGATGATTAGAATTGAAGAAGAAAACTTTTTAAAAACTTTAAGCCGTGGTGAGTTATTGTTATCTGATATTATGAAAGAATTAGGTAATAATAAAGTAATTAGTGGTGCAGTTGCCTTTCAATTATATGATACATTTGGCTTTCCAATTGAACTTACAGTTGAAATTGCCTCCCAAAATGGTTATCAAGTAGAATTAGAAGCGTTTAAATTAGAACTTGAAAAACAACGTTTACGAGCAAGAACAGCAAATGGTGATAATGATTCAATGGGATCACAAAATGCTGAATTATTAAATTTTAAAGAAAATAGCGAATTTGTTGGCTATGATACTTTAACAAGTAAAAGTAAAATTATTGCTATTTTTAAAGATGGTCAAATGAAAGATTATTCCTCTGGTTTATTACAAATAGTTTTAGATAAAACACCGTTTTATGCGGAAATGGGAGGACAAATTGGTGATATTGGAACAATATCAGTTAGAAAGATGGAGTTTAATGTTTTAGATACAGTGAAATTACCAAACGGTCAACATTCTCATATTATTGATACTAAAGATGTAGTTTTATATAATAATGAAGAAATTGAAGCAAGCGTTAATTTAGAATATCGGCATAATGTATCAATTAATCATTCGGCAACGCATTTATTAAATGAAGCATTACGCAGTGTTTTAGGTTCTCATGTTGTCCAACAAGGTTCGCAAGTAACTAATAATAGTCTTAGATTTGATTTTAACCATTACGAAAATATTCAAGTTGCACAACTATTAGCTATTGAAAAATTAGTACAAGAACAAATCAATGCTGATTATCAAGTAAAAACGATTCTTACAACTCCTGAGGAAGCCAAAAAAATGGGTGCACAGGCGGTTTTTGGTGAAAAATATGGTGATGTTGTTCGCTTAGTGGATATGAATTTTAGTAAAGAACTTTGTGGTGGAACACATGTTAAACATTTAAATGAAATCAAAAACTTTGCCATAACAAGTATTGAATCAAAAGGATCTGGTATTTTTAGAATTGAAGCAGTAGCTGGAAATAATGTTTTAACTAAAGTTACTGATAATTTATCTAATATAAAGGAAAATATCAATAAATTATTAAATAAAATTGATGAAACTTATCAAAAAGCTAAAGCGAATAACTATCCAATTGAACCAGTTACTTTTACCGCACCTAAAATCATAGGTAGCTATCAAGACGTTATTAATTATCGAAAATTCGATGAAGAAGTTAGGGCTTATCAAAAAGATTTAGATAAAAAATATGATGCCCTAAAACGTAATAATTTATCTAGTAATTATCGTGATTTCGAACAAAAAATGCTAGAAACAATCAATGGTCACGTTTTAGTAGATGTTGTAGAAAACATTGATATTAATGCTCTTAAAGAAATAGTTGATAAAATAGCTAATGATTATGAAAAATGTGTGATTTTCTTTGCTAATATTATTAATAATGAAAAAATAATCTTTATTGCAAAGGCTAAAAATAGTCCCGTAAATTGTGGAATGCTAGTTAAAAAGGCTGCCCTTATCACAGGTGGTAATGGCGGAGGTCGACCTGATTTTGCTCAATCAGGTGGTAAAGATATTAGTAAAATTAATGATGTAGTAGAAGAAATTTTAGGAAGTCTTAAATGAGATACATAGGATTAGATTTAGGAAATAGAACATGTGGAATTGCAATTAGTGATCCATTAGGAATAATTGCTACCTCAATAGGAACGATACGTTTTAATGAAAAAGATTTGCAAAAATGTCTTGAATGTGTTAAAATATATATCGCTGATAGACAAATTGAAAAAATTGTATTAGGACTACCAAAAAATATGAATGGAACTTTGGGACCACAATCGGAATATGTGTTGACATTTAAAAAGATGTTAGAAGAAAACACCGGTTTAGAAGTTATTTTATATGATGAACGTTTGTCAACTGTTGAAGTTACTAAAATTATGATATCAGCTGATTTAAGTAGAAATAAAAGAAAAAATAAAGTTGATCAGTTAGCTGCAACTTTAATTCTACAATCCTACTTAGATAGTTTAAAAAAATAAAGGAGAAAAAATATGAATCAAAATCCAGTTGATGGCCAAATTACCATTATTGATGCTAACGGTAATGAAAAATTATGTCAAATTTTATTTACGTTAGACTCAGAAGAATTTAACAAAAAATATGTTGTATTTTATGAAATTTCATCTTTTAATGAAACTGAAGATGATGAAGAAATTCCTTTAATGGCAGCTAGTTATGTTGAAGGCAGTGATGGTGAAGGTGAACTATCGGAAATTGAATCTGATGAAGAATGGGCTTTCATTGAAGCAGCTGTTAATGATTTCAATGAACAATGCGCTGAAGAAGATGAAGATTCTGAATAAAAAAGAAAAAAGTGAGCAATTTTGTACTGAACCAAAATTGTTCACTTTTTGTTTTGATTTTAACTATTTGCTTAAAACAATTATTTTATTTCACATTTACAGATGATATAGTCAACTATTTCATCATATATTTTTCCTTGTAATTCATCTATTTCATACAAATCTTGGTGATGCTTAGGCGCTCCAATTGGTATTTGGGCAATTAATTCGGTTTCAAGCCCTTTAGCAACGCTTATTCCGCCACCTTCACCAAATATTTTTTCATGTTGATTGTTAATCGGGTTAATAAAATAGGACATATTTTCAATAACACCATAAATTTCGTGACCTAAGGTTTTTGCCGCATGACCTGCTTTAATTGCTACATGGCTTGCCGAAAGATGAGGAGTTGTAACAATCAACATTTTAGTTTGAGGAACAATTGATTTGATATCTAAAGTAATATCACCCGTACCTGGTGGAAAATCAACAATAATATATTGCGTATCATCATGCCATTTAACATCATAAAAGAAATGCGAAATCATACTATTTAGCATCCCGCCACGCCAAATAACCGGTTGACCAGGATTAGTAAAAAATTCGGTTGAAATTATTTCCATATTATCTTTTACAATTGGTAATATTTTTTTATTATCATCAAAATGAGGGTTTTGATGAGGAATTTCAAAAATCGTAGGTAAACTTGAGCCATAAACATCGGCATCAATTACCCCAACTCTTATGCCACGTTTGCTCATACGATAAGCAATGTTTGCCGCAACGCTACTTTTACCAACTCCACCTTTACCACTAATAATACCGATAAAATTTATAGGTTTTTGCGTAATGCTATTAAAAATTTTCGATTCTTCAAGTTCTAATTGTAATCCACTATAGCCACAATCAATTTTTACGACGCGAGCGATATCTCGTCTAAATTTTTTTTCATTTTCGCCCCCTAAATGACCCATAGCTATTTTTAAGATAATTAAATCTTTTTTTTCGTCATAACTTAAGTTTTTAATCGAAGAAGTTTCGCCTACACTTAAATCATTAGATGGATCTATGATTTGTTCTAATTGGTTTTTTAATTCTGTTAAATTCATTTTATCAATCCTTTCTAATTGGTAATTTATATTCATTATAATAAAGTTCAAAATTACGAGTAATAATTTGATAAAGCATCGTAGCTTTAAGTTCAATTTCTAATATTTTATAATTATTTTCATTAGTATTATTATGTTCAATTTCTTTAGGACTACTAAAAATTATTTTTTTAACATCTAATGGTAAAGTATTTAGATAATTAGTTCCTTTTTGATTTAGACCTAAAATGCGAAGGTATGTAAGAGGAAAAAAGGGAGCACTAGTTCCTAGTAGATTATGAAGTAAAGTGCGACGTATAAGTGAACTGGTATATTTTTTATTTTTAAGACTGGTTATTAAATCATCAAAGGTATGATAAAAATCGCCATTTTTCTTAATATAGGAATTAATACCTTCTTTTTGTCCAAAATAACTTAAGTTACGCTCATCTATATGATAAACATATCCTAAAATAGTTACTAACTGGTTTTCAGCATTTTGTAAGTCGATTAATAAATTTGGTTGATAGGGAAGAAAATAATGTAAATCCTTTTTTTCTTTTAAAAGTTTTCGAATTGAGGTTGCACTGGCAATTTTATTTGTGGGAAGAATGTCATCATAATTGTTTTTAATGCGTTTGATAAGATGATAATTAATATTTAATTTTTGGTCTAAAATATTTTTAATGTATTGAAAGCCTAACGTAAAATTTGGTTTAATAATTAAATCTTTCTCATCTAAAGTAAAATTACTATTTTCAAGAAAAGCATTAAACGACTGTTTAAAACTTATTTTTTTATTGTAATAAGTAGTAGTTGTAAAATTGTTAAAGCGTTCATACACTGTTTCGTAGAGTTTAAGTTTTGAAGTTTCACTACCGAAAGCAATATCAGTCACATTTAGTAAATTTAAGATTTGGATGGCACCTTTCGCAAAATAATCAGCGCTTTGTACAGCATAAGAAAAGGGTAATTCAAGAATTAAATCGACACCATTTTCTAAAAGAAGTGAGGTTTTCGTAAATTTATCAATAACTGATATTTCCCCGCGCATTGTAAAGTTCGTACTAACTAGTGCAATCAATAGATCAGGTTGATATTTTTGCTTGATTTTTTTGATAAAATATAAATGGCCAAAATGTAAAGGACTTGCCTCTAAAATAATACCAAAAACCTTCATATACAAATTCCTTTCCTAAATAATTATACCAAAATCAGCCATATTTTGCAAATAAAAAATGGTAAAATTGGTGATAGAGGTGAAATAATGTATTTATATTATATTGATGAAATTAGTTATGATACGATTATTAAAGATAATTCGCAAATTATTTTAGGAATTTATGAGGAAAATTGTATTGTTAGCTCATTGTTTAAAGCGATGATGCAACAGCTTCGGAAGAAATTTGAGCGCCATATTATTATTGGTCTAATGGAAAAAAAAGCTTATGAAAAGGTTGGCAGTAATCTTGATTTAAAAGTATATCCTAAATTAATCGTGATAGAAAATGGTAAAATTTTGAAAGAAGTAGAAGGCTTTAAAAATTACGAGTCGGCATATCAAGAAATTATTGCATAATAAATGAATAAAATAGTTAAAAAAGCAATTAAAGTTTTATAAATAGGTAAAAACTTTAATTGCTTATTGTTTTTTAATAAAATGATAAAGTTAACGGCATATTTCTTCTAGCGCTAATTTAGCTCGGCCAATTTTATCAATTACTACTTTTTTAACGGTTATTTGGGTATCTTTTTTGTTTTTAAAAAGATACTTTGGATAATCGATATTCCATTTAACAAAATCATTAACAATATTATATAGATTAAAGATTTCTTTTAAAGAATCACGTAATAAAAGATTATCAAGTTCATAATAGATACCTAAAGCAAGAGCATTATAATAAGGTAATTTATTATTTGCAAGGCGTAAAATAACTTCTAAATAGCGTTTGCCTAATGATAAGATTTGTTGTTCTTTAAGATTATATTCATCTTTCAATGTCAAAAGTAATTTAATATTTAGACATCTAGTAATAATATCTTCAAGATTTTCGCTATCTTGTTTAACTGGGGATGCTAATAATTCTTCGTATAATTTGGCATCTTTTACGATTGCATATTTAATTGTGGTAATAATGCCATTATTAAATTCTTCAAGAGGTAAAGTTTTAAGTACAAGAGGATCAACGATAATCATTAGCGGATGATAATATTGACCAATAATGGCTTCATCACCAACATTAAGGGTGCAATGACCACCGATTGCGGTATCAATTTGGGCAACTAAAGTTGTAGGTATTAAAAGATAATTAATACCATCTAAATATGTGCTAGCTACAAAACCGCCTAATTCACAAATGACACCGCCCCCAAAGGCAATAAGAATGGTATCACGGTTAATTGCTAGTTTATTAAGGCTTGTGATAATTTTTTCATAAACTTCAATAGATTTAGCTTTTTCCCCTGGTTTAATTGCCAAAATAGATTCAAGATTAGGAATACTAGAAAGAAGTTTACCATAATGTTTGGTTAAATTTGTATCTGTGATAACAACATAATGAAAATTAGGATCTAAAAAAGACCAAGTATTATTGACAAGACCTTTGTCAATTAATATTTTCACAGATGATGAATGATATTTAACAATTTTTTCCGTCATTTAGTTACCCTCAAAAAATTTATACTTTACTTAAGTAAATCTTATTCTATAAATATATTATACAATAGATGTAAAAAAAAAGAAAGTAAAGGGTTCTAAAAATTATTTTTAAAAAAGCAAATAATAAATAAAAAAATGAAATATTTTGTATAATATACTAAATTACCAAACTTGAAAAATAAGAAGAATTGATGATAGTTCATTATCAATTAAAATATTTATGAACAATTTATAATATACGAGGAGTAAAAATATGTTATTTGGCAAAAATGTTAATCGATATTACTTTAAGTATTTTCATTTATTTTTAATTGGAATTGCGGCACTATTACTTGTTGATTATATACAATTATTAATACCAGAAAATTATGGTAATTTAATTGATTTAATTGGTAGTAAAACCTTAACGATGGCCTCGCTTTTAAAAATAATTTATAATATGCTTTTTATTACTCTTTGTATGTTTGTCGGCCGTTTTGCTTGGCGAATGGCGGTACTTAATGTCGGAGTTAGAGTTGAAACCGATTTAAGAGTTCGCATGTTTAGAAAAATGGAAAGTTTATCGCAAGATTATTTTCAAATTCATAAAACGGGTGCCCAAATGGCGCTTTATACGAATGATTTAATGAGTATTAAGAATTGTTTCACCGATGGCATTATTTTTTTAGTAGATGCATTTTTCCTTGGTGGTCTTGCAATTTATAAAATGGTCAAATTAAATGTTATTATGACAGTTATTGCTTCTATTCCACTTGTAATTTTAGCTTTATGTGGTGGGATTATTGGTAAAATTATTGATAAACGCTATGAAGCAAGACAACAAGCTTTTGAAAATTTATCTGGTTTTACCCAAGAAAATTTTTCGGGGATTGCTGTCATTAAAGCCTTTGTTAAAGAACGATTAGAATTAAGAGAGTTTAGAAAAGCAAATAAAGATTTTTCCAATAAAAATATCGGCTTCATTAAATTTTCGGTTTCACTTGAAGTTATTTTTTCAACTTTGATTGGATCAATTACGGTTATTATTATTGGTTATGGAACCCATTTGATTATTGCCTCAAATGGCGCAGAAGATGCATTTACCGCAGGTAAACTCATTGAATTTGTTTCATATTTTGGCCAACTTACTTGGCCTGCTTTAGCGCTTGCTAATTTAATTAATATAGTTTCCCAAGGAATTGCTAGTTTAAAACGGATTAATCAATTATTAAATTATGAAATAATGGTCAAAGATGATGAAGATGTTGTCCATGTAGATCATCTTAACGGTTTAATTGAGTGTCATAATTTGAGCTTTTCTTATCCAGGAAGTCCTAATAAAGCATTAGAAAATATTAATTTTACGATTAAACCTGGTGAAAAGGTTGGTATTATTGGCCGAACAGGTTGTGGTAAAACTACGATTGTTGATTTGCTTACAAGAATTTATAATGTCGAGGAAAATACTTTATTTATTGATGGAATTGACATCATGAAATTACCAATCAAGCAAATTCGTGATTTAATATCGTATGTTCCCCAAGATAATTTTTTGTTTAATGATACTATTTTAAAAAATATTGCTTTTAGTAGAAAATCAATGTCTTATGATGAAGCTATAAAATATGCTAAATATGCTTCAGTTGATGATAATATTCAAGAATTCCCGCAAAAATATGACACGATAATCGGTGAACGTGGAGTAAGTTTATCAGGTGGGCAAAAACAAAGAATTTCCATGGCTCGCGCAATGGCGAAAGATGCTCCCATTTTAATTTTAGATGATGCAGTATCAGCTGTTGACACGAAGACTGAGGCTAATATTTTAAAGACTTTAAAAGAAGATTTTGCTGAAAAAACGATTATAATGATTGCTCATCGTGTATCAACAATATCATCACTTGATAAAATTATTTTAATGGATGATGGAAAAATTGTTGCGATAGGCACTAATGATGATTTGTATGATAATGTGCCAATGTACAAGCAAATTGTTGACCTCCAACGTTTAGAAGGAGGTGACGAATAATGTTATTAATCTTTATTATAATTTGTTTGTTAATCATTATTTTTAAACATAATAATAAAAAAACCAATCATATTTTACGTGAAAACATTAATTACTCAAATAACGAAGCGCTAAAGACGAAAAAAATGGAGCGTGGCGTTTATCGTATTTTGTTAAAATATACGAAAATCGAAATTAAAAAATTTATAATAGCATTAGTTATGATGCTTGTTGCTGTAGGCATCAGCTTAATAACCCCTATTTTATTAGGAAAAGCAGTTGATATGTTATCAAATGCGGTAATAGACGTAAAAAAGATTGTTTTGATTATTGTTGTTTATGTATCTGTATTGGCTATTTCTTGTGTAATTCAATATTTTCAAGCCATTTTACTAGCTAAGGCTGGTGATCGGATTATTTATCAAATGCGGGAAGATGTTTTTACAAAGCTAGAATCACTTTCCATTGATCAGTTAAACAAAACGCCAGTTGGTAAACTTGTTACGCGAGTTACAACTGATACTAATGCTTTAAATGATATGTATACCTCAACGATTGTTAATTTAATTCGTAATATTTTAACAATTATTGGTGTAATAATTAGTATGTTAATCGTTAATGTAAAATTAACTCTTTGGATTTTATTAACAACACCAATTGTAATTTTCCTTAGCTTTGTTTTCCGTAAACTTGCACGTGTTATCTATCGGAAAGTTAGAAAAGGTATTACAATGGTTAACACAAGCCTTTCGGAAAATATTTCCGGAGTTAAGTTAACACAAATTTTTAACCAAGAAGAAAAACAATGTCAAAGTTTTGAAAAAGTTAACAACGAATTAAAAGATAATTATTCTAAACAAATTCTTTTATTTGGTATTTTCCGTCCATCAATCTATGCTATTTATGTTTTAACGGTAACTTTGCTTTTCTATATTGCAAGTAAAGAAATTATTAATACTAATTTTGCTTTAACATCAGGTTTAATTGTTATTTTTTATTCTTATATTGAAAAATTATTTACGCCAATTCAAAATTTAGCTGAACAATTTAATGTTTTACAATCGGCTTTAGCGGCAGGCGAACGAATATATGAAGTTTTAGATACAAAACCTGAAATAGTAGATAGCAAAGATGCTATCGAGGTCGAAGAACTTCGAGGTGAAATTGAATTTAAACATGTTTGGTTTGCCTATGTTGAAAACGATTGGATTTTAAAAGATGTATCTTTTAAGGTAAATGCTAAAGAAAATGTTGCTTTTGTTGGTGCCACAGGGTCGGGTAAGACCACCATTTTATCATTAATTGTTCGAAATTATGATATTCAAAAAGGTCAAATATTAATAGATGGGTTAGATATAAAGACGTATAAAATTTCTTCCTTACGGAAATTAATCGGCCAAATGCTTCAAGATGTCTTTTTGTTTGCTGGAACAATTGAATCTAATATTAATTTACGAGATGAAACGATTACCCATGAAGAAATTGTCAAATCATGTCAATTTGTTAATGCCGACAAAGTTATTGAAAAATTACCGGAAAAATATAATGATGTTGTTCGCGAACGCGGTAAAAACTTTTCATCGGGTGAAAGGCAATTAATATCATTTGCCCGGGTTGTATCTCATAAGCCTAATATTATGATTTTAGATGAGGCTACGGCTAATATTGATACAGAAACTGAAGCCCTTATTCAAGATTCACTTCATAAAATTATGAATATAGGTACGATGCTTATTGTAGCTCATCGTTTATCAACAATTCAACATTGCAATCAGATTATTGTTTTAAAAAAGGGTCGGATTATTGAAAGTGGTACCCATATTGAATTACTTGAAAAAAGAGGATATTATTATAATTTATATCGCCTGCAATATGAAAAAGATATTTAGCAATAAAGCCATAAAAACATATTTATTGATAAATGTTTTATAAATTAGAAAAGGTTTATAAAAAATGAAAACTAGTAGAAGTTATCATTCTGCTAGTTTTTTAATCAAGACTTTTTATATGATTTAAAATCAAACTTATGCTATAA
>CANQDG010000012.1 GCA_947591495.1 uncultured Bacilli bacterium | reverse complement strand
CTTCCTGATGAAAATGTAAAATAATTTTTCATAAAATTTGCAAAAAGTATTGATATTTTTTTACAATTGTGGTATAATAATGTGAAATTAAATAAAAGAGAGGTAAGACTATGAAAGGTGATAGACGCACAAGTCCTAATAAAATTTATGACGTTGCGGGAGCTGCTGGTGTTTCCTTAGCTACAGTATCAAGAGTTTTAAATCATCCTGAAAAAGTGAAACCTGCAACGAGAGAAAAGATTGAAAAAATAATTAAGGAATTAGGGTATAAACCCAATTTAAATGCTAAAGGATTAGCTAGTTCTAAATCAACTACTATTGCTATAGTGGTTCCTGAACTTACAAGAAGTTCAATTGCTGGTATGGTTGATGGAATTGCTGCCACCGCCAGAAGAAGGGGTTATTTAATTAGATTGTTTGTTAACAATAGTAATAATGATGAAAACCCTATGAATGCCGAAAGAGAATTATGGCGAACTGTTATTTCCTCAGGTGTTGATGGCATTTTATATATTAATGATGAAATTGATGATGAATATATTGAAATCATCAAAGAATCAAATGTTAGTGTTGTTTTAACTAATACGATATGTGCTGATTTAACGATTCCATATGTAGCAATTGATTATCGCAAGGCTGCTTATGAAATGACTAAAGAAATGATTAATCGTGGTAATAAGAAGATTTGGATTATTTCTACAATTAAGAAATATAATGTTAATGATCTAAAAGTTAAAGGCTATGAAGAAGCAATGAAAGAAGCTGGCCTTGAACCACGCGTTATTAATGTTTCAGGTAAAACTTATTTAAATGAAAAAGCTTATGAAGAAATTTTAAAAGAAGAACATCCTGATGTAGCAATTGTAGTTAGAGATTCGATGGCTGTTTCTTTTATTAATGTAGCAAGATCACTTCATATTGCTATACCAGATGATTTACAAGTAATTGGTTTTCAAAATACCAAATATGCAGAATTATCAAGACCAACACTTACTTGTATCAATACCCCAATTTATGAAATTGGTGAAGTTGCAATGGATTTATTGACTGATTTAATGCATGAGGCTGAATTAGAAGATGAATATTATTATTTAGATACACCACGTGAAGAAGGAAAAGAAGAAATAGAAATTAATAAAAATGTTGAATATAGCGTTGTATGGCGTCAATCAACAAGATAGTAGATTTTTTAAAGGTAAAATTAGAGACTAAACTGGTTGGTGAAAAGTTTAGCAAATAAAAAATTGAATTACATCGGAATATCAAAGCAATTTGATTATATAAAAAACAATAAGTGCAAATTTATAAAATAAATTTGAATTAAGGTGGTACCGCGGAACTAAGTTTCGTCCTTAAATAAATTTTAAGGACGTTTTTATTTTTTAAAGAAAGGACAAAGAAAACATGAATAAACAAATTAGTTTATATGAAGAATTAAAATGGCGAGGACTTATTCATAATATTACTGATGAGGCTTTAATTGAAAAACTTAATCAAGGAGGACTAACTTTTTACCTTGGCACCGATCCAACGGGAGATAGTCTTCATGTAGGACATTTACTAGTCTTTATTCTTGCAAAAAGGTTAGAAAAAGCTGGCCATCATCCAATTTTCTTAATAGGTGGAGCAACCGGATCAATCGGTGATCCAAAACCTAATGCGGAAAGAAAACTTTTAACAAGAGAACAAATAGATCATAATGCTTTATGCTTACACCAACAAGTAGAAAAACTTTTTAAATGTAAACTTGTTAATAATTATGATTGGACTTATAATATTGATATTTTAACTTTTTTACGAAAATATGGTAAATTCTTTAATGTTAATTATATGATTAACAAAGATACCGTTAAATCACGACTTGATAGTGGTATTTCGTATACCGAATTTTCATATCAAATTTTACAAGCACTTGATTTTGAACATTTATTTAGTCAAGAAAATTGTCAATTACAAATTGGTGGTCAAGATCAATGGGGTAATATTACATCAGGTCTTGAATTAATTAGAAAAATGCATGGAACTGATGCACAAGCATATGGTTTAACTGTTCCGCTTTTTACTAAAAGCGATGGCACAAAATTTGGTAAGACCGAAGGGGGAGCTATTTGGCTTGACGCAAAGAAAACAACACCTTATGCTTTTTATCAATTTTGGATTAACACCCCTGATAGTGATGTAATTAAAGAATTAAAACAATTTACTTTTTTGACCAAAGAAGAAATAGATGCCTTAGAAGAATCATTTAATCAAGAACCACATTTAAGAAAAGCCCAAAAAGCTTTGGCAAAAGAAATGACAATTATGATTCATGGCCAAGCTGCTTATGAAGAAGCAATTTCATTAAGTGAAGCTTTATTTAGTGGTAAAATTAGTGATTTAACCAAAGAAGAAATTGAAATAGCGTTTGCGGGCTTACCAACGATTGAATTAGAAACAGATTTACCATTAATTGATACCCTTGTTATGGTTGGTGCCGCAAGTTCTAAAAGAGAAGCCCGTGACTTTATTAATGGTGGAGGTGTATCTGTTAACGGATGGCAAGAAAAAGATTTAAATAGACTTATTCAAAAAGCACAAGCTATTGGTGAAACTTATACGGTCATTAGAAGAGGCAAAAAGAATTACTATTTAATAAAACATAAATAGGAATAAACCATTATGAAAAGAATTGATGAATTAAATAATTTAATTGAACAAGCAATTAAAAATAAAAGATTTCCCGGGGCTAATTATGTTTTAGTCATTAAAGACCAAGTTTATTATGGTAGCTTTGGTTATAAAAGCCTAATTCCTGAGCCTGAATTAAACACTTTAGATACAATGTATGATTTAGCATCATTAACCAAAGTTATTGGGGTGGTCACAACTATTTTAAAACTAATGGAAAGTGGTAAACTATGTTTATCAACTAGTGCTAAAAAATATTTACCACGTTTACAAGATGAAAACATCACCATTTGGCATTTAATGACTCATACATCAGGTTTTCCTGCGGGAGTTAGTGGCGTTAAGACTTTAAAAGATAAAAATGTTTTATTAGATAAAATTTATAATACGCCTTTAATTTATGAAACAGGTAGTAAAATATGTTATTCTGATCTTAATTATATTTTACTTGGCTTTATTATTGAAAAAATTACAAACCTACCACTTGATCAAGCTATCACTAATTTAGTTTTTAAACCCTTAGAAATGCATAATACTATGTATTGTCCACAAGATCCGGCTAAAACAGCTTCAACTGAAGTAAGAAATGGCGAAGTAACTAGAGGAGTAGTTCACGATGAAACCGCTGCTTTGTTAGATGGTATATCAGGTAATGCGGGCGTCTTTTCGACTGTTTTTGATTTAGGGCATTTTATGGAAATGATTTTACATGATGGCCTTTATAATGGTCAACCATTTTTAAGTAAAGCAAGCATTGATCTAATTTATACCCCGCAAGTCTTTGAACCAGATGGGGTTAAACTAACAGTTGCGCAAAGAAGTTTAGGCTGGTTAGTAGGGGGAAGAGGTTCAAATGGTGACTTAACTAGCCCTAAGACGATTCATCATACGGGCTTTACAGGCACTAATATATTTATCGATCGATTAAATCAAGTAGGCTTTTGCCTTTTAACTAATTGTGTTCACCCATCACGAAATAATAGTTGTGCGGATATTAGAGCGCAGCTGGCTAATTTTATAATGGCTCATTATCAAGATGATGATAAATAATTTCGCTTAATGATTGTAAAAAAAAGCAAAAGAAAGTATAATAAAATTGGTGATAAAATGAAATTATATGATACACATAGTGATATTATGTTTAATCTTTATGATAGAACACTAAAGCATGAAACAGATGTTTTTGCTAAATATCATTTAAATGACTTAAAAGCTGGCAATATTAAAGGTGGCATCTGGGTTGTTTATAGTGAAACTGATTTTGATATTATAAAAGCTTATGATATTGCCCTAAAAGCCGTAGCTCCTTATATTGATCAATTTGATGTTATTTATGGTTTAGAAGGTTTAAGAAACGTTCCTAATATTGAAGTGTTAGATGCTTTATATCAAAAAGGCATTAGGCATGCAAGCCTAACTTGGAATGAAGAAAATCACTTTGCAACAGGAGTAGCAGGACCAGCTGATCATGGTTTAAAAGACTTAGGTAAAGAAGTTATTCAGTATATGAATAAACATAAAATGATTATAGATGTTTCCCATTTAAATGTTAAAAGTTTTTATGATGTTTTAGAAGAAGATCCGCAAATTTTATTTGCTAGTCATTCTAATGCTTATACCTTAAGTAATCATAGACGTAACTTAAATGATGATCAACTAAAAGCTTTAAAACTTGCAAATGGTTATGTTGGCGTTAATTCTGCCCGTAATTTTGTCAGCAAAGATCCTAAAAAACAAAACCTTGATGGTTTAATTGATCAAATTATTTATTTGGCTGAACATCTTGGTCTTGATCATATTATGTTTGGTCTTGATATGATGCATTTCTTAAGTGATTATGATAATGCTAATTTAGATGATTTAACTTGTTATCAAGATGCCAATCAAATTGAACAAAAGTTACTAGCAAGAGGCTTTTCCCATACTGAAATTGAAATGCTTGCTTTTAAAAATTATTTAAAAGCTATTGCGATGGTTGAACGAGCAAAAAATGAATAAGAAAGAGGTCCAAAATGAAATTAAAAAAATATAATCAAGAAGAAACAGTTAAATATTGGGATTCAAATACTGAAGTTGAGATTCCTGAATATGTATTTAAGGAAAATGATGTTCGGGGCGTTTGGGTATCAAATGTTGCAAATATTGATACTCCTTGCAAAATGCCAAAAGAAGAATACCAAGCATATCTTAAACAAATGATTGCTAACATGGCTAAATATAATCTTAATGTTATGGTTTTTCAAGTTCGTCCATGTAATGATGCTTACTATCCTTCTAAACTTAATCCTTGGTCAAGATTCATAACCGGAACCGAAGGAAAAGATCCTGGATTTGATGTGCTTCAATATGTTATTGATGAGGCTAAAAAATATAACATTCGCGTTCATGCTTGGATGAATCCTTATCGGGTTGGTCAAGGTGCGCTTTTCCCAGCTGATGCAACCCCAAGCGAAGAAGAAATTGAAAAAGCCAAACTTGCTTATCTTGCAACTCTTGATGATTTGAATTTTGCAAAGCGTCATCCAGAACACACCATTGTTGATGGAGCATACAAAATTATTCTTTCACCATCTCATCCTGAAGTAATTGAATTTGTTACCAAAAGTATCATGGAAGTTGCTGAAAAATATGATGTAGAAGCTGTTCACATTGATGATTATTTCTACCCTTATGGTAAAATTCCTTTTGCTAGAGAAGAACAAGACTTTAATAAATATCGTAAATCAGCAGATCAATCATTTGATGATTGGCGAAGAGAAAATGTTAATCAAATGATTAAAAGCGTTCATGATGAATTGAAAAAATCGTTTAGCAAAACCGGCAAAAAAGTTCTCTTCGGTATTAGCCCTTTTGCCATTTATCGCACCAATAAAACGATTAGAGAAGATGGTTGGGAAAAAGGATCATACCATTCAGCTGGTGCTTTACAATGCTATAGTGAATTATATTCTGATGTTTATAAATGGATGAAAGAAAAATGGATTGACTATGTTGTTCCCCAAATTTATTTCCCGTTTGAAAGACGTGATGTAACATATCATGATTTAACGAAATGGTGGAATGATCTTGTAGAAGAAACAGGAACAATTTTGTATATTGGTCAGGCCCTCTATCAAATGGGATCAAACGAAGTATGGCAAAATCCTCAAGAAATAGCCAACCAACTTAAATTTAATTGCCAATTTAAAAATGTAAAAGGAACGATTTTTTTCACTTATAAAGATCTTGTCAAAGGTCAAAATGATATTAAAGACCAAGCTCTCGATACTATTTTTAAACTTTGGACGACAAATGATTAGGATTTTATTCCTAATCATTTTTTTGCATTTTTAAAAGGTAGTTTTTCGCGTGAACTAATTTTAGAAATTTGTTAAGTCTATTACTTGAATAAAAACGTTTTCTTTGGTATAATAAGATAAGTATTATGGCATAGTGCGATTTATTCGAAAAAAGGTAAAGAGGTGGTCTTTTTGCAATTATTTCCACAGCCCCAAAAAATAACATATCTAGATGAAAAAATAATTTCTCATAAAATTAAAAGTATCACATGTTTTGATGATGCTTTAAAAGAAAAAGCCTTAGTTATACTTGCTAAACACTTTGATGAAGATGGTTTAACCCTTATCATTGAAGAAGATCATAATATTGCTCATAGCGAAGGATATTCTTTGACTTTAAATAAAACACAAGTTTTAATTAAAGCCCAAAAAGCAGTAGGTGCTTTTTATGCTTTAAATACCCTTTGTGATATTTTAGAAAGTTCTAATGAAAAGACGCTAATAATTGAAGATTATCCCCTTTTAGAAATCAGAGGTGTTATGCTTGATATTAGTAGAAGTAAAGTGCCAACTTTAGAAACCTTAAAACAGTTAGTTAGAATGTTTGCTAAATTACGCTATAACCACCTAGAATTATACATTGAAGGTTTTGCTTTTGAATATCAACATTTTAAACCATTATTAAAAGCAAAAAATTATATTAGTCTAAAAGATTATTTAGCTTTGGAAAAATATGCTAAAGAATATTATATAGATTTTGTACCTAATCAAAATGGTTTTGGTCATATGAGTGATTGGCTTGCATTAGATGAATATCAAATGCTTGCGGAATGCCCTGATGGATTTACTATCTGGGGAGCTCACCGGATGCCATCCACCCTTAATCCATTAGATGAAAGATCAACTATGCTTGTTAAAAAAATGTATCGTGATATGATACCACATACTTCATCAAAATATTTTAATATGAATTTTGATGAACCATATGAACTTGGAAGTGGCAAAAGCCAAGAAGCTACTTTACAAAGTTCAGTGGAAGATGTCTATATTGATTACTTTAACAAATTATATGAAGATGTCAAAAGCTATAATAAAATCCCAATGCTTTGGGGTGATGTTTTAGTTAAACATCCGGAAAAAATTGATAAACTTCCAAGTGATGTTATTTTCATTGATTGGGGTTATGATAAAGAATATCCATTTTTTGAACATGCTAAAATGTTAGCATCTAAAAAAGTCAAGTATATGCTTGCTCCAGGAACTTCTAGTTGGGCAACTATTACGGGTAGAATCTTAGATATGCAAACAACCATTGAAAATAGCACTCAAGCTGCTAAACAATATCAAGCTTTAGGTGTTTTGGTTACCGATTGGGGCGATGTTGGTCATTTACAATATTTACCAATTAGTTATTTAGGATTTATTTATGGCGGTCTTTTGAGTTGGTCTAAAGCAACCTTTAATGATGCAATAACATATCTTAAAAAAATACTAAATGATGATGCTTTATGCGAGGCTATTCTTGAACTTGGTAAATATCACCTTTTAGAAGGACCATATCGTGGCTATGGTAGTAGATTATTTAGCGCGATTACTTATGCCGAACATGCAAGAAGGCAACAAAATAAATTAGCTTATTATCAAGAAAAAGTATGTGATAATTTAATTGATGAAAAACATCATCAATTATTACAAATATCATTTGCTAAAGCCGAAGCGTTATTAAAAATAGCTAACGATTCACTTGAAACACGTGAATTGAAAAATAGTTTACTTTTATTAAAGACTTTAGAAAGTCTTAATCAAAAATTTAGTTTAATTAGAGAAAAGAAAAGAATAGATTTTAAGAATGAAATAATTAAGTTAAAAAAATATGCTAAAATGCATAAAAAATTATGGAATGCAAGAAATAACCCTCATGGTTATGCACAAAGTGTGAATAGAATTATCTGGCTAATTGAAATTCTAGAACAACTAATGGGAAAGGAGAACTTACAATGAGAGCCAAAAAATTATTTTTAGGTTTAATGGTAATGGCAATTGTCGTATTGGGAATTGGTTCATTAACTTCATGTAGTAAAAAAGAAGAATATCAAATATATGATCAAGCAAACCTATCAATTGTTAAAAATGAATATAATTCATATGTTGAATCTAAAGAACTTATTAAACCTGAAGGTGTTGATATCGCTATTGACGGATCTAATTATGATAAAAACCAAACAGAAACAGTAGGTAGCAATCCAACTGTTACGGATATTTATTTAACCGAAGATATGTTAGATCCTAAAAATGGAACTTCTCACATAAAAGATTTAATGGAATGTTTTACAACTGAAAATGCTTTTACAAATAGTGAATATAATTACGTTTTTGAAATGATTTTTCATGATACGAGTTCGGTTAATATTACAAATGCCGATCGTAAAGCTGTATTAGATGAAATTGTTAAAAATTGTAAAAATTTAATAACTAATAAAAAAACCAAAACATCATCAGTCGCAAAACATAATAGTACTGGAAGTCTTACTTGGACTTTTGAGGTTGAAAAAGCTGGTTTTTATAATATTTATTTAGATTATAATACGGTAAGTGGTTATAGTTCCGCAATTGAAAGAAAACTTTTTATTAATGATGAGATTCCTTTTGAAGGTGCTGATAGTTTCACTTTTTCAAGAGTATATGAAGATGCTCCTTCATCTTATGATGAAAATGGAAATTTAAAAGTTGATACTAATGGCAATGATTTAAAACCTCAACAAATTGAAAGTTTCACAGCAAGAAGATCATATTTTAAAGATGATATGGGTTATGTTACCGATCCTTATATGTTTTATTTCGAAGCTGGCACACAAGAAATTACCCTTTCTTCTATTAAAGAACCAATCATCATTGATCAAATTCATATTGTTTCAATTAGCGAAATTCCAACATATGAACAATATCTTAATAATTTAAAAGCTATATATGGTGAACCAACAACAGTTAATCAAACAACTGGTCCAATCCAAGCTGAAAAAGCATCATATAAATCATCTCCTACATTATATCCAGTAACTGATCGTTCTTCATCAAATACTAAACCATTCAGTTTAAAAGTTACAAAGAAAAATTATATTGGTGGTAACCAATGGAAAGTTTTAGGCGATTGGATTAGTTGGGACTTTAGTGTTCCCGAAAGTGGCTATTATAACATTTCAATGCGAGCTCGTCAAAATTTAGTTCGAGGAATGTATAGTAGTAGAATTGCTTATGTAACTGAAAAAAATGTAACAACAAATGAAGTTTTATTTGAAGAATTAAACGATGTTAAATTTAGTTTTTCTAGTGATTGGCAAAATGTTACTTTAGGTAATGGTAAAGAAAATTATTTATTCTATTTTGAAAAAGGTAAAACTTATACCTTTACCCTTGAAGTTACTTTAGGTGCTTATGCTCCACTTATTTCAGAAATTCAATCGGCAATTGATGATTTAAGTAGAACTTACCGAACAATTGTTTCTTATACAACTACATCACCTGATAAAAACCGTGACTATGAAATCACTAAAAGATTTCCAAATCTTATTGATGACTTAAGAGAATATCATGATCGTTTAGTTAACGCATCTAAAAGTATTGCGGAAATATCAGGTGGTAAATCGGATAAAACTGGTGTGCTTGATACAATGACCCGTCAACTTGAAGATTTTATTGAAAAGCCACGTTTAATCACTCAAAAATTATCATCATTTACCAATAACATTTCTTCTCTTGGAACCCTTCTTACTGAACTTCGTGAATTACCACTTGGAATTGATTATCTTGAAGTTCATACAAGTGATGTTAAATTACCAAAAGCTAACGAAGGCTTCTTTAGAAAAATGTGGAATAGTATTTGTTCATTTGTTCTATCATTCTTCATTGATTATTCATCAATTGGTGAAACCGAAGAACAAGAAAGTGATGTTAGTGATTCAATTGAAGTTTGGATGACACTTGGACGTGACCAAGCTAATGTTGTTCGTAGCTTGATTGATACGACCTTTACCAAAAATACCGGTATAAAAGTTGACTTAAAATTAACCGGAGCTGATGTTTTATTAAAAGCTACACTGGCAGGAATAGGACCTGATGTTGCTTTGAATGTTGATTCAAGTTTACCTGTTAACTATGCGCTTCGTAATGCAGTATATGATTTAACTAATTTTGATGATTTCTGGGATACAGTCTATGTTATGCCTGATCATACTATGACTTGGGATAATTCAAAAGAAAATGTATATCACGCTTCATCATTAAGACAATTCCAATTCTATTCGATTACTAATTCTGATTTAGAAGCTGCCGCCAATGGTGATGCTGCTGCGATTGCGAAAGTTAATGATTATTATGCGATTGATGAATTTACTTTAGAAAATAATATAACACGTGAAGAATTATTTGATAGTTCAAGATTTGATAAAGATACAATGCAAAAATATATTAAAGGTGTATATGCTCTTCCTGAAAAACAGATCTTTATGGTTATGTTTGTGCGTGATGATATCTTTGAAGAAAATGGTTGGACTGACTTAATCCCTGAAACTTGGGATGATGTTATCGATTTAGTTTCAGAATTACAAGTTCAACAATTACAATTCTATCTTCCTGTTAATGATGCTGGTGCAATGGCATTAAACCCTGTTTATGTATCAATGCTTTATCAAAATGGTGGTGCATTATATACTAATGATAATAAAGAAACAGGACTTACAAGTGATGCAGCAATGCGTTCATTCGAATATTGGACGGAATTTTACACCTTATATTCTTTCCCTAAATATGCATCATTTATTAACCGTTTCCGTAGTGGTGAAATGCCAATTGGTATAGCTTATTATGAAACTTATAATACACTTGCAGTATCAGCACCAGAACTTAAAGGTAAATGGTCATTCCATTTAATTCCTGGTACTGTTATTGGATATGATGATAACGGAAATGAAATCATTGACCATACATCAACTGCTAGTGGTACAGGTGCTGTTATTATGAAACAACCAAAAAGTGTTCCTGATAAAGAAAAACAAGCTAAATATAATGCTTCTTGGGAATTCTTAAAATGGTGGACAGGCGCTGAAACACAAGCTCAATTTGGTCGTGAAATGGAAGGTATCTTAGGCCCTGCAGCAAGACATGCTACAGCTAATGTTAAAGCTTTCCAATCACTTGCATGGCCACAATCAGATCTCGATAAACTAATGACTCAATGGAGTATGGTCCATGAAATGCCTCAAGTTGCAGGTAGTTATATTATTGGACGTGAAGTTGAAAATGCTTATCGTGAAGTAATTAATAATTTCTATAATCCACGTGAAACATTATATGAATATTGTGGTAATATTAACGATGAAATAAATCGTAAACGTAAAGAATTTGATTTACCAACTGCCGATGAAGAGTAAGAAAGGAGTTAAATTATGAAAACAGTAGCTGTTGTTATTATGCTGATTATCACTGTAGTTTTACTAGTTTATCTCTTTATTCTAGCTCTTACCGGTGGTAAAAAAGAAAAATTAAATTTTAAGCGTCGCTATCATGAAAAAAGACAAAAAGAACTTGATCGCGGAATTGTTACGAGAGAAGATCGTAAAAAAGAAAAAGAAGAAATTAAAAAAGCTTTAAAAGAAAAACGTGCTGAACAAAAAAAGCAAGATAAAGAATATGACGATCAAGTTAAAGAAAATATAAAAACTTATAAAGAAGAATTAAAAGTTGTTAAAGAAAAATATAATCAAATTAAAGCTGAATATTTAACTGCTCAAGCAGAATATAAAAAATGGGCGGCCGAAAACCCAACTTTAGTAGTTAACGATGAAACAAGTGATGAAGAAAATCAATCATTTGAATTACCAATGACTGCACAAAAAGAAGAAACGGCTAACAAAACAGCCCAACAATTAGCTTTTGAAGAAAAAGAAAAAGCTTATAAAGAAGTATCAAAAGAATATGAAACAGCTGTTTTAAAACTTCGTATTGAAAAAGATCGTGGTTCATTTATTCGTAAAATTGACCGTTGGAGTAAAAGAGGAAGTAGATTACGTCGTGAAATTTTCGTTAAACGACAATATTACTATTTAGTTGCTCCATATACCATTATGTTCTTTATATTTACGGTTTTACCAGTTTTGATGAGTTTAGCTTTAAGTTTCACATACTTTAACCTTTTGGAATTTCCTAAGTTTAATGGTTGGGAAAACTATCGTGCCTTATTTGTTGATGACAAAGTATTTATGATTGCCTTAAAAAATACAGCCATTCTAGCTGTTGTTACAGGCCCTGTTAGTTACATTATGTCATTCGTTTTTGCTTGGTTAATTAATGAATTAAAGCCACTTTTAAGAAGCTTTATGACCTTAATTTTCTATGCTCCATCAATTTCAGGTAACGTTTATCTAGTTTGGAAATTAATTTTTAGTAGTGATAGTTATGGATATGCTAATTCGATTTTAATGGAATTAAATATTATTCAAGAACCCGTTACGTGGTTACAAAATTCAACATATATTATTTGGATTTTAATTATTGTCCAGTTGTGGATGTCACTTGGTGTTAGTTTCTTGTCATTTATTGCCGGTTTACAAAGCGTTAATAGAGAATTCTATGAAGCTGGGGCAATTGATGGTATTAGAAGTAGATGGCAAGAACTTTGGTATATTACGCTTCCTCAAATGAAATCACAACTTATGTTTGGTGCCGTAATGCAAATTACATCAAGTTTAGCGATTGCGGAAGTATCAATAAATATAGCCGGTTTCCCATCGGTAGAATACGCAGGACATACGATTATTACCCATCTGATGGACTATGGTAATACAAGGATGGAAATGGGTTATGCTAGTGCAATTGCAACGATTTTGTTTATTATCATGATTCTTGCTAACTTGCTAGTTAGAAAAATTTTAAGAAGGGTAGGTTCATAATATGGCTGAAGACAAAATTTTAGTTGATGACGATCAAATAGCTGGTGTTGAACTATCAAAACAAGAAAAGAAGAGACTAAAAAGGCAGGAAAAGAAGCTAAAAAAATATGGATTAAAAGATGAATCCAAAATGGGAAAAATGGAACTATTCTTCTATCGAATGGAAAAACGTCGAAGAATTAAGAAGAAAAAAAGAGTAAGCAGAAGTGTTGCAGGAGATATTTCCTTATTTATTCTTTTGTGTTTGTTTGGCGCATTTAGTGCATACCCACTCGTATATACATTTTGTGCAGCTTTCAAACCTCTTGCAGAAATCTTCATTTACCCACCTAAATTATTCTTCCAAAATCCAACGCTTGATAACTTTAAAGATTTATCAGCTTTATTAGAAGATTCGTGGGTTCCTTTCTCAAGATATTTCTTTAATACAATTTGGATAACATTTGCTGGAACAGTTGGACACGTTATCATTGCATCAATGGCAGCATATCCACTTGCAAAACATAAATTCCCTGGTTCAACGGTTATCTTTTCAATGGTTGTTTATTCACTTATGTTTGCGGCTCAAGTTACCGCAACCCCAAGATATATCATCTTTAGCTGGGCTCACTTAATTGATAGCCAATTAGCAATTATTGTCCCCGCATGGGCCTATTCGCTTGGTTTATACTTAATGAAACAATTTATGAATGATATCCCGACAGAGTTAATTGAATCAGCGAAAATTGATGGTGCTAGTGAATTCCAAATCTATTGGAAAATTGTTATGCCACTAGTTAAACCAGCATGGTTAACATTAATTATTCTATTGTTCCAACAACTTTGGAATAATGATGGTGGATCGTTTATTTATAGTGAAAATTTAAAACCATTATCATATGCTTTACATCAAATTGTCGCAGGTGGTGTTGCCAGAACTGGTACAGCATCAGCGGTAATGTTAATTATGATGATTGTTCCAATTACCGTGTTTATCCTTTCTCAAAGCCAGATTATCGAAACAATGGCTCACTCTGGTATGAAATAGGAGGTAGAAAATGGCAAAGAAAATTAAATATATAAGTAGAGTATTAATAATAGCTTTACTTTCAGTCGTGGCATTTCTACCATTTATTGAAAGTAAAGCCGCTAGTTATAATTATGATTTTTGGAAAAACATTGTCCCATCTGCCGAAGGACTTGCTTATAGCAAAACTTATTATAACGAAGATATTGTAGGTTCTGGTGATGAAAAAATTTACTTTTCAAATAATTTAGCTGACCTAGCCGTTTCTGGTAATGATATTTATATTTTAGATTCAACTTTATCAAACGATCCAACCGGATCTGTTGCTAGTGTGGTTATTTCCGAAGCTAAAACATATAATGGTATTTCTTATCCAGAATTAACTAAAGCAAATATTAGTGTTGTTTATCATTTAAATAGTAACTTTGAAAAAGTTGAAACTTTGAGCGAATTTAGAATTAATGATGCAGTTAAAAAGATTCTTCAAGACTATTATAAGTTCTATCTTGAAAATTATCAAATAATGCCAGAACATGTTAGTTCTGAAAATTATGTTACAACTTATAATGATCCAGTTGAGTATACTTATACACTACCATTTGAAGAAAACGAAATAATTATTAAAGAATTTGTTTATGGAACATATTCAATTGATAGCAAAACTTATCAATATACTGATACAACTTTAGAATTAAGTGATGATACTGGTAAAGTAATTGATTCATCACTTTGGCACTGGGAAGTCAATGAAATAGTTGATGCTCCTGTTTTAGATGAAAATGGCAGTCCTGTACCAAATCAAACTGAAAAAAAGGTAGATAGTTATAAAATTGTTTTTGATGATAGTTTAGTATCAAATGTTAGTAGAACAATTAAAGCTAGTTTACGTACGGCAGTTGAAGAAAGTAGAGGTAAAGCTCCTTATTATCCTTATTCAGAAGATCCAACTCAATCAGCAATTCGTTTAAATGGAGCTAGTGGTATTACTGTTGTTGGCAAGTATATGTATATTGCTGATACCAACAATTCCCAAATAATTAGATACGATTTAACTAATAAAGTTGTTGATGGTATCTATTTAACCCCTAATGATACAACCTTTTATCAACCTGCAGAAGGTGCCGTAAATAACGATTTATTAATTTTTAAACCACAAAAGGTGGCTGTAGATAAAACCGGACGACTTTATTGTATTGCTCAAAATATTTATGAAGGAATTATGGAATTTCATACTTCTGGTTCATTCAATCGTTTCTTAGGAAAAAATGAAGTTGTTGCTAACCCTTTAAAGAAATTCTGGTCTAAGATTTTCTCCGAAACGCAAATTGCTTCATTAAAACTTGATTTACCAAATGTTTTCACCAATATTGCTATGGATGAAAGTGGTTTCTTATATGCTACATCTGTTCCTGATGCTGATGCAACAACCAATGCTAATCTAGTTAAAATGATTAACACTACAGGTACTGATATTTTAAAACGTAATGGTTATGTAACCCCAGATGGTGATGCGGTATATCTTTTAAGTTCAACTGAAAAAGGTGTTGTTACCGGTATGTCGCAACTTACAGGTATTACCGTTAGTAAAAATGGTAATTATACCGTTGTTGATGAAAACCGGGGACGTTTATTCACATATGATAATGAAGGTAATCTATTATATATCACCGGTGAACAACCAGGTGGTCAAACGACAAGCAGTGCAACCTCAAGCACAATTGTTAAACCGGTTGCTGTTAGATATTTTTATCGTGATAGTGGTGAAGTAGATGAAAATAATAACCCAATTGAAGAAGAAGTATTGTTAGTGCTTGATAAAACCTCAAAATCAATTATTTCATATGAAACAACTGAATTTGGTGAAGCTGTTAATACTGCTACAACTTTATATCAAAATGGTATTGTTCAAGATGAATACCTAAAAGATGAAAAAGGCAACTTTGTTTTAGATGAAAACGGAGAAAAAATCATTGAAACATATGGTTCAGAATATTATTGGCGTAAAGTTATTAAAATGGATACAAACTATGAACTTGCTTATCTTGGTATTGGTAAAGCTTTAAATATGCGTGGTGAATATAAAGAAGCAATGGAATATTTTAAATTAGCCCATAATGCAACATATTATTCTAAAGCATATTCTGAATATCGTGATGCTATTTTATCTAATAACTTTAGTTGGATTATGTGTGCCGTAATCTTAGCGGTTGTGGCTTTAATTACTTTCTCTTATGCTAAATCTTTAAAACGGAAAAATCTTGCTATTGCTAAGGCAACAGCCTTAAATGAAGAAAAAGCAGCTATTTTAAGTGGTAATATTGCTGCATTAAAGCGTCAAGAAAAACCAGAAGTTGAAGAAGAAAACGATGAAGAAAATGATTCAAATGATAAACCTAAAGAAAAGAAAATAACCTTTAATAAAATTATCAAAGCTATTAAACATTTCTTTAGCGAAACAATTGGATTCCCACTATATATCTTATCGCATCCAATTCAAGGCTTTAACGACTTTAAGGTTGAAAAGAAAGGTAAAATGTGGGTTTCAATCGTCATTTTATTGGCCTATGTTTTAATGGAAATCTTAGCTTTCCAATTTGAAGGTATTATCGTTAATACTAATAATCCTAAAGATTTCAATAGTATTCAAATTTTAATATATGGCGTTGTACCACCATTTGTTCTTGCAGTTGCTAACTGGAGTGTAACAACTCTATTAGATGGTAAAGGTAAATTCAAAGAAATCTTTATGATGATTTGCTACTCTTTATTACCTGTTACACTTTTAGGTTTCTTAAATATCATTTTAAGTAATGTTATGACACAAGATGAAGCTCAATTTATAAGTTTAATAAAAATTATTTCTTGGGTTCTTACCGGTTATATGGCCTTTATGGGACTTGTTGTTATCCATGAATATGGTATGGGAAAAACAATTTGGTCAATCATTTTAACCGTTGTTGCAACTTTAATTATTGCTTTTATTGCGCTTTTAATCTTTGATCTTGCACAACAAATGTATGGCTTTATATATTCGTTATATAAAGAAATTACGATTAGGTTCTTCTAGGAGGTAACACATGAAGAAAAAAGGTATGAGAAAAAAAGTTACAGTATTTACATATATTAAAAGAATCCTTTTAGTTGTTGTGGTTCTTTTCGTTGTGATCTTTTTATCAGTTTACTTCTTAGATACATATAAAGCTCAAGCAATGAACTTTGAAAATGAATATCCTGATGAATATTGGGATTGGGATGAAGAAAGTTTAAATAATAATGGTTTTGTTTCTTTAGAAAATATCTATGATGAGGCAATCAAAGCTGATTTAACAAATCCTGAATATCAACCACCATATGATGATTATACGGATTTTGTTGATTGCTTAAATAATGCAAGATATGATGCTGAACTTGAAAAGGCATATAATGATACAATCATATTACCCGAATATCAACAAGACTATGAAGATAAAGACTTGTTTGAAAGCACATATCAAGCACGCAAACAAGAATTAGCTGGTTATACTTTTGAAGACTTTAGAAATGATAATTTTTCTCGTAAGAAAATAGCTGAAAACGATCGCTTTATTTTAGAAATGAATTTATTAGATTCAACCTTTAAAATTCATGAAAAAGATCAAGAAGGTAATATTATCAATACTTTTGAATCTAATCCAACCGATAGTGATGTTCAAAATAAACATAAAGCAGCGATGATTGTAAAATTTGTTAGTGAAAATATTTCTAAACGTGAAAATTATGAATGGGATACATTTAGTAAATCTTCTAATGATTCACCACAAGAAGGTATTAGAGCTAGTTATTATGTAAAAGTCATTGAAGATGAATCGGGCGATTTAGCTAAAGCAAGAGTTCAAATATATTATATTATGCAAAATAAAGGTCTTAATGCTAGTTATTTCCCTACCCAATTAACACGTGAAAGAGTAGATGAATTGTTTGAACGTTGTAATCAATACGTTGATGATTATCGCTATGAACACGATGGAATGTATCCAGTCGATTCAGCAGGTCGTAAAATTGAAGGTTTAGCTTATGGTGCAGGTATGAATGACTTTTCACAAGCAGCAAGAGATTTCTATTATGCGGCTTTTGATTCTTTCTATGAAAAACCAAATGATATTTCACCATATTTTAGACTAAAAACTGATGGTCAAGTAGTTAAATGGCTATATCCATTTTTCTATGAATGGTGTCAATATACCGAAGAAGATTTATTACTTGATAATGGATCAGTACCTACTACTGAAGGTCCAATAATAGGTCTTGCTATTGAATATTCTTTAACTGATGATGGTTTAGAAGTTGTTGTTCCTGGTAATTCAATTAGAACAAACACTAATGAAAATGGTGATAACTATCAAGTTACTGAAATAAACGTTTTACCATATTTTACATCATCAAGAGAGTTTAGTAATGAAGGATATTTTGTTATTCCTGATGGCAGTGGTGCTATTTTGAACTTTGATAATGGTAAAAGCTATGATGCATATCAAAAACGTATCTATTCAGGTGATTTAACTTTTATCAATACGATTCTAACCACTTCATCATCAGATATTTTATTACCTATGTATGGTATGGTTAAAAAGGATGTTGCCACAGGTAAAAGCACTGCGATGATCGCAGAAGTTACTAAAGGTGAACCACAAGTAAGAATGCTTGTTGATGTTCCTAAGACAAATGACCGTTATAATTATGCCAATTATACGATTGTTCTAAGAGAAACCCAAGTATCAGTTGTTGGTACTAACCAATTTAATCGTAATGAAACAAATGTTTATACTGATGTTTCCGCAACCTATGATTATCACTTTAATTATCACTATTTGAGTGATGAATATGAAACTTCATATAGTGGTATTGCTAAATGCTATCGTGATATTTTAATTGATCGAAGTGAAGGTAAATTAAATGCTGAAAATGATCAAACTGCTAAAGTTGTTTTAGATTTAGAAGTTATTGGTAGTTATTCATATAAAGCTAATTTCTTAGGTATCGGTTATACGGCTGAAGATAGTCTTACAACTGTTGATCAATTAAAAGAAATGCTTGATGAATTACTTCAATATGATGTTTCTGGTATTAATGTTTATTATAAAGGATGGCGAAAAGAAGGTCTTGTCAATACATCATTTAAGAATATTAAAGTTAGTAGTGAAATAGGTGGCAAGAAAAAACTTTTAAAACTTATCAATGAATATAATAACAAAGTTAATATTTATCCTTATTTAGAATTCTTAGAATATAATGATTTCCAAGAATCATTTGGTAAAGCACATTATACAGCACGTGATATAACAGGCTTAGCAGCTTCTAAATATCCATATGATTTACAATCTAATGTTTTCAATACAGATTTAGATGAAATAATGATTTTATCACCAGCATATTATGATGCTTTCTCTAAAACGCTAGCTAAAAAATATCAAAAAACTTTAGGAATTGATAAACTTGCTTTATCAGGACTTGGATCTAAACTTTCAGGTAACTACAAAAAGAAAGCAACTCTTTTCAAAACAGCAGCTATTGAGGAACAAATTAAGTCTTTTGAAAATTTAAGAGCGCAAGGTATTACTAATATTGCTTTGGATAAACCATATGCATATGCAATTGAATATTCATCAAATTTATATGATTTACCATATCAATCAACTTTATATGAAATTTTAGACTATACGATTCCATTTTATCAATTAGTAATCAATGGATTAGTCGATTATAGTGGTGAATCAATTAATCAATATGCGGAAAAAGGTTTACAAGAACATTTAATGAAATGTATTGAAACGGGTTCAAATCCAGCCTTTACTTTCACATATGATGATTCTTCTGAACTTTTACAAACTAATTATAATAATTATTATTATACTTTATATACACGTTGGTTAGAAGATGTTAAAACAGTTTGTGATACTTTAAATGAACTTGATATTTTTTCATGTAATTTAGTAAGCCATGAAAGATTAGCTAACGATGTCTTTAAAGTAACATATGAAAATTTAGATGGTTCAAAACAAATTGAAATTATTTTGAATTATCAAAAAACAAATTGGGTAAGTAATGAAGGAATTATGGTTCCTGCTAAATCTTATACCGTAATCTAGGAGGCAACATGGAAAATAACAATTTACAATTAAATAAAAAAAGTTCTCCTAAACTTGCTTCATTAGGGCATGGTATAAAAAAGGTTATTAATTTTATTGTAAACAATTGGTTTTTTGTCTTTTTTCCTTTAAAATTAGTTAAAGAACTCATTTATGATAAATTACGTTATGAAAAGCAAAAATTATTTATTGCATGGCTCTTTTTATTGCCAACCATTTTAGGATTTTGCTTATTCTTCCTATATCCTTTAGTTATGTCACTGATTTATTCATTTAGTTCAGTTCGTATAACAGGAACTTTTTACTTCGCAAAATTCTTCCCAGTTGTTAATAATAGTTATGATTATACGGCAACGCCAACAATTGATTTATTTAACAATTATCGATATGCTTTAAGAGAAAATGCGGACTTCCCCGTTAGTTTGTGGAATACGTCACTTAATACCGTAATTGATACAGCAGTTATTACGATTTTTAGTTTATTGCTTGCGGTAATGCTAAATGGTAAATTTAAAGGAAGAGCTTTTGTTCGTGCAATCTTCTTCCTACCTGTTGTATTTAACTCAGAAGCAATCACTGAGGCACTAAATGCCGCCGAAGGTATTGATGCGGTCCTTAATGCCTCAGGGGCAAATGCCTTAACCGAACTATTTGACTTGCAACTCTTTATGCAAGGATTAGGTCTTCCTGCTACCTTGGTTTCTTTCTTAGCAGGAATTACTTCTACAATTTATCGAACTATTTCATATTCAGGTATTCAAATTCTTATTTTCCTTACCGCTATTCAATCTGTGCCTAAACATTTATATGAGGCGGCTACAATTGAAGGAGCAACTGGATATGAACAATTTTGGAAAATTACTTTACCAATGGTTTCTCCAATGATTTTAACTGTTGTCGTATATACAATAGTTGACTCATTCTTAAGATCGGAAATTGTTTCGATTATGGATACAATGGAACATAGTGGTGAATATGGTCGATATGCAGCAATGTCATGGCTCTATATTTTATCATCATCACTAATTATGATTGTCATCGTTGGTATTTTATCGAAGGTGGTGTTCTATTATGACGACAAAAAATAAAAAAGTTAAAGAAAAACCTCAAGTAGAAGAACTAACACCTATGGATGAAATAAAAGTAGAAGAAGCTACTTCTAATGAAAAAATCGAAGAACAAAACTTAGAAGAAGCTAGTGTAAAAAAGCTTACAGCTGAAGAAGATAGTATAGAAGAAGCAACTTCTGAGGAACAAGCAGAAGAACAAAACTTAGAAGCAGTTGATGTAGAAGAAAAGCCAACTGTATCAAAATGGCAAGTCTTTAAAGAAAAAAGTAAAGTCAAATATGATGAAATTGTTTTAGAACTTAAAAATCCTGTTAAAAGATCAGTTCGTAGACGGAAACTTGCTAATAACATAATGTCAATTGTTAGAGCCTTTGTTTTCATTGGCCTTGCCTTTGTTATTATTTTTCCAATTTTCCAAGAAGTTACCCTTGCTTTTAGACATCCTATTGATTTAAACAATAAACTTGTTAACTGGATTCCTGAACATTTTAGTTTGTTTAATTTCAAGGTAGCTGCGGCTTTACTTGATTATTGGCGCGGTCTATTATGTAATTTTAAGGTTTCGGCTATTTCAACTATTTGTCAATTGTTTGCCGCATCGCTTGCAGGATATGCTTTTTCACGATTAAAATTTAGAGGTAGTAATGTCTTATTTTGGTTAATTATGCTAACTTTAATCGTTCCGCCTCAAGCGGTAGCTCTTGCTAGAAAAATTTATTTTATGAATTTTGATATTTTAAGTTTTGGTAATAATCCCGGCTTTTTCGAAAGTTTACTTGGTAAACCCCTTGAATTACATGGTGTAGGAAAAGATATTATTTTCTATATTACTTCAATTACTGGTCAAGGTATCCGTGCGGCTTTATTTATCTTCTTGTTTAGACAATTTTTCCGTGGTATTCCAATTGAATTAGAAGAATCCGCTCAGATAGATGGAGCAGGTGTTGTAAGAACTTTTATCAGTGTTATGCTTCCAAATGCTCGAGGTGTTATTGTTACGGTTGCTCTTTTTGCTTTTGTATGGCAATGGAACGATGTTTACTATACGGGAATGTATGGCATAAGTGGTATAGTTAGAAATGGTGATGGAACAGTAGCTGTTAACTTCCCAATGTTAACTAGAAAGCTAATTGATATGTCGCAAAATTTTGGTAACTATTTTGCTACATTACAAATTACCGACCCTAACTTTGCTGATTTATTTAAAGAAACTGGTGATCTTTCAAAGAACCAATTATATCTTCAAACTTTACTTAATACATCAGCCTTAATGTTAATGGCACCATTAATTATTGGATATTTATTTGTTCAAAGATTATTTATTGAAGGTGTCGAACGTTCTGGTATTGTTGGATAAAATAAGTTTTTAAAATTATAAGGAGAATGAGAAAATGAAATCTGATAGAATCATGCGTAGCAAAATTTATCGATTTTTGGATTATATTTTTCGTCTAGTTGTCTTAAACTTACTAGTTATAATCCCCTCATTCTCTTTTTTGATTGTTTATGTTATTATAACAAACGCTAATAATTCAAAAAATAATATATTGGAATATGTTACTTTAATACCAGTATTATTTTTATTTTTTCCAAGTGTTGTAGCATGCTTTGATGTTATAAAACAATATGAAACAGATGAAACTAATACTATTTTTAAAGATTTCTTTAAAAGCTTTAAAAAGCATTATTTGAATTCCCTATTAATATCAATTATTTTTATGATAATAGGTTTTCTATTATATAATAGTGCAAAATTTTTCTATAATTATGCCTTTGATAATGTCCTTTATATTATAGGTTTAGTTGTAACTATTTCTTTTATAGCAATCGTTTTAATGATTTTAGTACATCTACCTTTAGTAATGGCTTATTTTGGTAAAATGCGCTTTGTGGAGACAGTCAAATTATCGTGCATAATGGCTTTTAAAGATATAATTAACAGTATATTAATGGTTATAATTTTGGTTATAATGATTGTTTTAAACATTCTTTTATATGTGCTTTTCATAGTAGGAGGTGCAGCACTAACAATATATTTGATGGTTAAAATATCATTTAAACAATACATCAAAATATATAGAAAGGTAGAAAAAAATGAAAATTAAAGGAAAAAGAAAATTAGGAAAAGTGCTTCTTTCTTTTCTTTGCTTGATGGGGGCTATAGGCGTAATAAAGGCTGAAGCTAAGTTAGGTGATTCAGGATATATTAAAACAACTTCTGAAGAAACCGTTAGAAATCTTTTAGGTGGTGTTAAACTTCACGAACAAGATATTAGCGCCTTAAAAGATTGTACAGGCAGTATTTTTTATGATTATGATTCGCAATACCTTGAAACATTGCCAAATGGTGAAGGTGCTAAGATTGTATCTTGGAGTTACCGAAATCCTAATAAGTGGCAAATGGCTGGTGTCAGTGATATTGCAAGAAATTTTGAAGAACAAAACCCTGGTTGGCTTGTTGTAGGTGGAACCAATGCCGATTTTTTCAATATTAATACTAATGGTCAAATGGTTAGTAATGCCATGGAAAAAGGTGACATGATTAATCCAACTAATATTACTGATAATAAATGGTGGCGAGGAATTTTAGGCTTTACTAAAGATAATCAATTAATGACAGGCATTCCTGAAGTTAGTAATTATTATACCATTCATGTTTATGATGATACGACGTTTACAACAGAAGTCGGAAGCACTAAAGTAGATAATATTAATCCTACAAATGTGCCTCAAACAGGTGTAACGGTTTTAACAAAAGATGTTTTAAAAGAATATGATTTAACGGGCTTTAAAGTCGCAGTAGGAACATATGATGTAACAAGAATAACTTATTCTAATCGAGATTTCTTTGTTAAAGGAAAAATTACCGAAGTGCGTGATGGACTTGCAAATGATCGTCCAAAAGAAGACGATCGAGCTTTCTTTATTGTTACAAAAGACGAAAATGTTAATTTTACTAAAGATACATATGTAAGAATTCAAAAAGATTATTTAAATGATTGGGCTAATGTTTATAATAGTGCTAGTTATTATTGGAAGATTTTAGATAATGGCACTGTAATGTTTGAAGGACATTCAAATGCGGGAAAACGTGATCAAATCATTGCTAAATATGGTCAAGGATATAATGATTTAAGTTATATTACAACGACTAAATCAAGATGTTTATTTGGGGTAAAAGAAGATGGTTCATATGTAATGGCCGTTGTAGGAGGCTCGACAACTTCGGGTATGACTTTATCAGAGGCTGCTTATTATATGAAAGAAATTGGTTGTGTAAATGCTTGGGATTTTGATGGTGGTGGTTCTGCTACTTTAGTAGCAAGAAATGAACTTGGAAATATTGAAACAATTAATGTTCCAAGTGATGCAGGAGATGGAACTGAAAGAAGAGTTGGTAATGCTTTATTAATGGTTGTAAGAGATCCTGGTTATACTTTTGATATCAAGGAATCTACCCCAACGACTGTTACTTTAAATCAAAAAACCGGTGCTGATTATCAAAAAATGCAAGATATTAAAGTAAAAATCGCTAATCAAGTAGTAGAAGTTGATAATAATGAAAAAATTGTAATTGAAGGACTTGAAGAAAATAAAAAATACAATGCTGAAATTTGTTTTACATATGAAGGTGAAGAATATAGCACTTTTGTTCCAGTTGAAACTTCTATTTATCAACCAGGTTTAACATTTATTCCAAATACATATGGCTTTACTGTTGAAAGAACTTCTACAGATAAAGTTTTAGAAACCATTGGCGCAACAATTCAAGTTAATGATATGACATTTACAATGGGAAATGTTGATAGCTTTGAAATAACAGGTCTTGTTAAAGACCAAACTTACCGAATATCTTATACCTATGAGGTTCACAATAAATTAACTGATACTATTTATCAAAAAGCTGAAGCTATGAAAGAATATCATACCTTATCTTATGACATTCCTCAAATCACTAAATTTGAAGAACTAAGAAAAGGCAAAGATAAAATAACTTTTGCCTATACATATACTGATACGGATAATCTTGTTGTTGAGGCTTATATTTTAAAAAATGGTGAAAAAGAACTTCTTGATAGTAAGTCTGGTACTAAAATATTTGAAAACCTTGATTTTAATACCGATCGTTATACTTTTAAATTAGTTATCAAATATCAAGTAGGTGAAGAAATAGCTGAAATTACAAGTGATGAATTAATATATGGTTTAGAACCATGTGAACATGACTTTGAAGACGCAACATGCGAAAAGCCAAAGACATGTAAAAAGTGTGGTGCAACCGAAGGCAAGCCATTAGGCCATGACTTTATGGATGCAACAACTGATGCACCAAAGACATGTAGAAGATGTGGAAAAACTGAAGGCGAACCACTTCCAAAAACGGATTCTAAAAAAGGATGTAGCTGTAAGAAAAGCGGTGTTTATGTAATCATAACATCACTTGCTATGTTAGGTGCTAGTTTAATATTATTAAGAAAGAAAAAATAGATACAAGAAAAGGAGATTAAAATGAAAAGGATAAAAAAAATACCAATCTTATTGGTAATGTTAGTTGCTATTTTAAGTTTAGGTTGCTTAAATTTACGAATGGTTTTTGCCGCAACAAATACTGATTCAGAATATGTTAATACTGTTAGTGATTTAAAGACAACCAAGTTAGATGGTGGTGTTACTTTATATGAACAAAAAATGTCATCATTATTAAATGGTCAAGCCGGTAAAAATTGGCAAGAACATTTTGTTCAATGGGTTGATTTAGCAAATTATGACAATGGCGTTAAAGTTGTTACTTGGACTAATCAATCAGAAGATAAATGGACGGCTACAACGACAAGAAATTGTGCAATCGATTGGGAAGAGCATCATCCTGGATGGATTGTTGTTGCGGCGGTCAATGGCGACTTTTTCCAAAACAGTGGAACAATAACTTATGAACCTACTAATAATTTTATGGCTGATGGTGATATGTATCGTGCGGATTATGTGGGAAATTATCGTAAAGTAATTGGCTTTACTGACGACAATCAAGTTGTTGTTGGTGATCCTAAAATTAGTGGCTTATATCTTGAACTAATGAGCGAAGATGGCAAAGTTAACGAACAATTCCCAATTGCAACTTATAATGCTACCCCAAATGCAAATGGTCTTAATTTATATACAAAAGATACTCTAAGAGATTTTGATTTAACAGGATATACAGTTTATGTTGGTAAATATACAATCTGCCGTGTATCAAATGGTAATAACAAAACTGTTTTTGTCAAAGGTGCAATTGAATCATCACGACCTGGTACAGATAGTGAATGGCCACGTGCTGAACGCGAAGTCGAAAACGCTGCAGGTGTAAAAGAAACTGTTAAGACAAGAGAATTTTATATTGCTACAAAAGATGCACAATACGCTTCTAAATTAACAAATGGCACGCTTGTTAGATGTCAACATAATTATATCGATGAATGGAGCGATGTAACGCAAAGTATTGGTTTCATTTATCAAATGTTAGTTAATAATAAAGCTCAATTTAGAGCTGATACAGAAACTGATTTTCTATATACTGATCATCCAAGAACCTTTATCGGTTTTAAAGCTGATCAAACCCCTGTTCTTATGGTAGTTGATGGAAGAGGAAAAGTTGGTCAAGAAGAAAACAAAGGTGTTTCACTTTTTGAAGGCGGTGAAATAATGCGTCTTGCGGGCTGCGTTAATGCCTATAACCTTGATGGAGGTGGATCGTCAACTTTACTTGTTCGTGATGCAAGTGGTGAATTCCAAGTTATTAACCGTCCATCAGATGGTAGTGAAAGAGCCACTGGTAATGCTGTATTATTTGTTATGCCTGATCCTACTTTACAATCATCAGTTGAAGAATCAACTCCTACAACCGTTAAACTTAATCGAAAAACTGATGCGCTTAGTCAATCAGTAACTGATATTGTTGTTTCTATAAATGGCAATGAATATCCAATGATAGGTGATTCAGTTATCATAGAAAACTTGAAAGAAAAAACAACCTATGATATGGCAATTAGTTATAAAAGAGATGGTGTTACATATCATAGTACGGTTAAAGCCACAACTAAAGAATATGAATCTGGCTTAAAATTTGTAAGGCAAACAAGAGGATTTATGGTTACTAGAGAAAAAACCGATGAAGTTTTAAAAACCATTGGTGCTACGATTAAAATAACCGACCATGTTTATAATATGCCTGATACTGATCGTTTTGAAATAGACGATTTAATTAAAGATAAAGAATATAAGATTAATTATACTTATACAGTTCAAAATACTAATACCCAAGAAACTTATGAAAAAGAAGGCCCTGAAATAACAACTAGTACGCTTTCGTATGAATTACCTAAAATCACTAAATTTGAAGGGCAAGAAAGACAAAAAAGTAGAGTATCCATTACATATACTTATGAAGATTTAGATGGTATTGTAACAGAAGCATATATTTTAAAAGATGGTGAAAAGCAAATACTTGCGAAAAGAACTGGGACAGAAACCTTCAATGATTTAGATTTAGAAAATAACGAATATCACTTCCAATTAGTAATTAAATATGAAGTAGAAGGAGAACTAGAAGAACAAAAGAGTGAAGAATTAGTCTTTGGTACAGCACCATGTGAACATGACTTTGAAGATGCAACATGTGAAAAACCAAAAACATGTAAAAAGTGCGGTGCAACTGAAGGCAAGCCATTAGGCCATGACTTTATGGATGCAACAACTGATGCACCAAAGACATGTAGAAGATGTGGAAAAACTGAAGGTGAACCACTTCCAAAAACGGATTCTAAAAAAGGATGTAGCTGTAAGAAAAGCGGTGTTTATGTTATCATAACATCACTTGCTATCTTAGGTGCTAGTTTAATATTATTAAGAAAGAAAAGATAAAATAATATGATAGATATAAAGAAAATGACTTTAAAAGAAAAGGTAGGCCAAATGATTGGCCTAGCCTTCTCTGGTGATGAATATAGTCCAGAGTTAAAAATGCAAGTTGAAGATATTGAGGCTGGATTAATTATCTATTTTAAAGATAATTGTATTACACCTAAACAAATTTTTGACTTAAATAAAGAAATAAATCGTCACGCTAAAATTCCGCCCTTTATTGCTTTAGATCAAGAAGGGGGAATGGTTGCGCGGGTAACAGAGGGTATTGTTCAATCTCCTGGTGCGATGGCTATTAGTGCTACTTGTCATAAAGAAAATGCATATACGCTTGCTAAAAATATGGGTATTGAACTTCGCCATTTAGGATTTAATTTTAATTTTGCTCCAGTTGGAGATGTTAATAATAACCCCAAAAACCCTGTTATTAATGTTCGCTCATATTCAGAAGATCCTAACATTGTTGCTTCTTATATGGAACAAGCTGTAAAAGGGTATCATGATGCGGGGCTTATGACTTCAGTTAAGCATTTTCCTGGTCATGGAGATACTGCAGTTGATTCACATGTTGGTTTACCAGTTGTAGATTTTGATAAAGAAAGATTAGATAAAATTGAACTTGTTCCTTTTCAAAAAGTAATAGATTTAGATTTACCTGGTATTATGGCTAGTCATGTTCTTTATACTAAATATGACAATAAATATCCAACAACTTTATCCAAAAAAATAATTACAGGATTATTACGTGAAGAAATGGGCTTTAAAGGATTAGTAGTTACTGATTCACTTACAATGTCAGCTGTTTTTGATAATTTTAGTCTAGAAGAAATTGTTTATAATGGCTTTAATTCTGGTTGCGATATTTTACTTTTGTGTGGTGCTCGTAATGTTAGCATGCAAAAAGAATTCGCCGAAATTGCTTTAAGACTTGCGGAAGAGGGGAAAATACCGCTTAACATAATTGACGCTGCTGTTACAAGAATATTAAAATATAAGAGCCTTTATAAAGTCGGTCAAATGGCTGATAGTTTTGATGAAATTAAAAATGATTTAGAAGAACCATCACGAATGGCTTTTGCTCAAAAGATAGCTGATGAAAGTTTAACCCTTTTAAAAAATGAAAATCATCTTTTACCAATTAAAAAAACCGATAAAACCTTGATTGTTTTTCCACAAATCAAAGTTGTAACATTAGTTGAAAATGAAGATAACACTTTAAGCTCTCTTGCGGATTATATGCCTTTTAAGGTAGATAAACATTACATTTCTATTTCACCAACCGCATCAGAAAGTGCTATTTTACTAGAAAAAGTAGCTCAATATGATAAAATAATATACTGTAGTTACAATGCTAATTTTAATTCAACTCAAGCTGATTTAATTAACAGCATTGACAAGTCGAAACTAATTGTGATAGCACTTAGAACACCTTACGATATTAACGTGTTAGATGTTCCAACTTATGTTTGTAGCTATGAAGCAAGCCTTTTAAGTTTTAAAGCACTTGCAAAATATTTAACAGGTCAAATTCAAGCAACAGGTAAATTACCTGTTAGCGTAAAATAAATGGAGGAAAAAATGCAAATAATAATTGTTAAAGATTATGCAACAATGAGTGAACTTGCTGCACAAATAATTGCTGATACGATCAAGGCTAATCCACATTGCACTTTAGGTCTTGCTACCGGAAGTAGTCCAATTGGTACCTATCAAAATTTGGTAAAAGCCGTAGAAAATAAAGAAATATCTTTTAAAGATGTTAAAACTTATAATTTAGATGAATATTGTGGCATTAGCCAAAGTCATCCTCAAAGTTATTACTACTTTATGCATGATAATCTTTTTAATCATGTTGATATTGATGAAAATAATGTGCATATTCCAAGCGTTTCTTCAACTAATTTAGAAGAAGATTGTAAAAAATATAATGATATGCTAAATAGCACTACAATTGATTTACAATTACTTGGAATTGGTGGAAATGGCCATATCGGTTTTAATGAACCGGGCACACCATTTAATCAAGAAACATTTATTGTTAAATTAACTGAAAAAACACGTCAAGATAATAAACGTTTCTTTAATTCAATCGATGAAGTACCTACTCATGCAATAACAATGGGAATAAGCAATATTATGAAAGCTAAAAAAATTTTAATGTTAATTAGCGGTAAAAATAAAGCAGATACTGTTGTTCGGCTTTTAAAAGAAGAAGTTGATCCTGAATTTCCTGCATCAATTCTTCATAAACATCCAGATGTTACAGTAATTATTGATCAAGATGCATATTCAAAAATGTAAAAAAAAGCGGCTAAAACCGCTTTTTTTAATTCATCACTAAAAAATAATTCTTAAAACTAAAGTTTTTTGGAAATTTTATCTAATTTTTGGCTTACATCTAAAAGTTCATCTTTAATACTTGGAGTGACTACTATTTCTTGATCAGTTATTCCACAAATATAATCAACTGACACATTAAATATTAATGAAAGCTTAATTAAAAAACTGATAGATGGTTCACTGTCACCATTTTCATATCGAGCAATTGTTTTCTCGCTTACATCAGTTAATTTTGCTAAATGCTTTTTTGTCATATCATGATCGATTCTTAAATCTTTAATTCGTTTACGCCAATGCATAGTGTCACCTTTGACATTTTTTCTATAATTATAACCTATTTTGTCATATTTTTTTAAAAAAGAGACATAATTTTACTTTATTTCTTGAAAAACAGACAAATTTGTCCCATATAATTTTAAATGCCATTGCATCTTTTTTGCATATATAATACATTTAAAAAATATATTCTATTGAAGAAAGTGGAAGAATTTGCTAATATTTTTTAATTGCACAAACGAATAATATTATAAAAAAATCTAACATTTTTAAATTTGTGTAAGCGTTTTTAAAAAATTATGCTTTTTCTCTTGCAATTGGTTTATTTATATGTTATAATATAATCGCAAACGCTTTCAAAATATATAAATAGGAGGAAAATGTTTTATGAAAAAGTTTTTTGCATTTTTGAGTATGTTATTACTCACAATTGCATTAGTTGGCGTTTCAGCTGTAAAAAAACCTGCAGTTGCTGCTGGTAAAATTACATCTGACCCAACATTAGCAGGCGATGAAGTCCCTGTATATATAATGGATAGTATCTATACTACTTTCCCTAATTATTACGACAATGCTGCAGAACCTGATCCAAAATGGTCAGCAGGCAGAATGTATCCTTGGAATGAAACAAGATTAAGAGTCGCTAGATTTGATTCAAAAACTGGCGAAGCTACAGGCGAATATTTTGCTGTATATCTTCCTGGTCATACCCAAGAAACAAATTCTGATGGCTCACCACTTATGGCTGCTGGTAAAAGCGTTTTATTATGGAAGAAAAATGATTCTGGTGAAGTTATAATCGCAAAAAGAGATCGTGCTACTATGTATGACAGTGGTAAAAATGGTAATGCTCCAGGACCATCACTTTCTCAAGTAAGAGTAAACGTATCTGGTGAAGACCTTGAATTCAATTTATATGATGTATATTCTAATGCTGGTCATAGTAGTGAAGCAGGTGCATATCTTCGTATGTTAGTATTTGATGGAGAAGGACGTCTTATCCGTGGTGTTGGTACTGACGATCTTTATTCAAAAGATGCTCCAGCAAACGAAAATTCTATTAAATTTGCTCCTGAATACTGCTATGTTAATGGTGTTGTTACTAAAATTGAAGATGGTATAGTTTGCGATAAAGTTAAAGATGAAGCTGGTGAACCTACAGCTGAAGATAATTTACTTTATTCTAAATTTGTATGGGAATGGTTTGAAGAAAAACCTGAAAATGTTAATACAGTTCCATATCTATCAGAAGGCTGGGATCCTGAGAAATGGGATTACTGCGAAGCAGCAAAAGATGGTGGATTTGTATGTATCGCATTTACAAGTGCATCATCAGCTGAATATAAATTAAATGCTGATCAAATCGCTGCATATAAGAAAACATTAACGAGCGAAAATGGTGAACATCTTGATGAAGCAGCTGCAACAACAAAAGCAAATGCCGCAAAACGTACTTGCTTAGCAGTTATTAGAGTTCCTGCAGGTGGCTTTACTTATGGTCAAGGTTATCTTGAAAAAGGTGTTACTGATTATTTCATTAATGAAACTTGTATAAATGGTTATAAATTTGGTAGAACAATGTTAACTAAACAAACTCGTGATGGTCAAGATGCAACAGATGAAGATGGTCAACCAGTTGAAATTGGTATGGGTGAAATGAGAACTTATAACTTTGCTGCTGCTGACTTAACATTTAGAGATCAAGTTATTGATGATGCTTCTTATCAAATGTTAAAAGGACAAAACGTTGTAGAAGTAATGCAAGGTAATTCATTTATAGCTTCTAAACCTATTCAATACGATAGTATTATGAGTTATTGGCAAACAGAAGATGATATCATGTCATATGCTTCATCTGCTGACGGCTTAGAATTTGAAATTAGTGTATCAGAAAATGGTGGTCTTCCTACAACTGTTGTTAAGAGAAATGATTATAATAGTCAAAGTGAACTTGCACAAGGCTTTGTTGATGATTATAATGCTTGGTTAGTTCAACAATGGGAAGCTGCTGGTTATACTAAAAATAATGAAACTGGTGTATATGAACTTATTGATAAAGATTCAGGTGCTCATGATGCAGGTAAGGATAAAGATCCAAACAAATTATTTGTTCAAAAACCTGAAGCAACATGGTCAGATAATCAAATAAAAGAATTATTTTATAATAATTTAAATACTACAGATTTTATTTCAACTAGTGCTTCTTCTACTTGTTTCTTAGCAGATGATGATGTATGGGAAAAATGGGGTTGGATTTTTGATTATATTCGTGTGCATGTAGACGCAAAGGATTCGAGTAGAACAAAAAATGTTATAGTAACACGTTCTGATGGCACTGCAGTAGCTGCTTCACCTGGTACTTTGCGTGTTACTTTATATGGCTTTTTCACTGAAAGACCTTTATTTGGTATCGCTGGTGTTGCTAATACATCAATTGGTTGGGACAATGGTGAGGCAACTCAATGGATTAATCCTAAGACTTCTTTAGAACAATGGAATGAATATGTATTAGATGCTTCAACAAAAGCTCCTAACGAAAACTGGGTTGTTACTTATACTGCTAAAAATACAAATAGACTAGATGCACAAAAGAAACCTGTAAGTTCTAGTATAACTGTTAAATATGTAGTAGTTGATTCTTATACTCCTATTATTAGTTATAATAAAAACTTATTGACTTATACTCCAACTATAAGTGGTGGTACAGCCGTATGTGATCCTATTGATAAATATTCATTAGTTACTGCATATGATGCTCAATATGTACCTGGAAGTGGATTAAGTAGCACTTTAGGTAGCGATATTACTCAAAATGTAGAATTTGATACCGAACTTGATTTTGATAATCCTAAAGAAGGTACATGGCCTGTTACTGCAACAATTTGGAATAACAGCCATACTAAGAGTGCATCAGTTAAATTCGATGTAAGAGTAAGAGATATAACAGCTCCTAAAGTATTAACACGTGATGTTACAATTTTACAAGGACAAGATTTCCATGTACTTGATGGTATTGTTTATGCATATGATAATGTTCAAGGTAACTTATTAACATCTGAAGGTATTTGGTGGATTGAAGAATCTGCTCCTGTCGATACTAACAAGTTAAATCCTGGTCAAGATTTCAAACAAAAAATCGAATTCACAGTATTTGATTCTGAAGGTAATGAAGCCAAATATGATTATCAATTAACTATCATTGCTAACAAGTATGTAGAAAATAATGTTACATCTAAATTGGAAGAATTAGAACAACAATTAACAGGTGTAAGTCTTGCAATTGATGACCTAGCTTCAACTCAAATGGATCAACAAGATCAATTAGATGAATTAGAAGCAAAACTTAATGAATTAGCAGGTCAAGTTGATGGTATTTCTACTGACATTGCTACTGTAAAAGATACAGTTGGTTCTGCAAGTGGTTCTGGTTGTAAGAAGAGTAGTGCATTATTAGTATTTAGTCTTGCTGGTGCTGCATCTGTATTAGCTCTAGTATTCAAAAAAAGACATTAATTTGAATTAGAGTAAAGAGGTGGAGAAAAGCTTCACCTCTTTACTTAATATGATAAACATGAAATATGTAACTTTAAATGATTATTGTGCTAAAAATAAAATGTATGAAGCATGGAATGCTGAATATGGCCCAATATTTCCTATATCAAAAGAACTATTTGAAAGAAATCTTTCCAATGCATCAATGAGCGCATCATATGTCGCTTTAGAAAATGATGATTTAGTAGGATTCATCATTTGTAAATTTTGGAATGACAAATTTTATATAGATTTATATGACGAAAGCGCGTGGATAAGTTTATTTTATGTAAAAGAATGCTATAGGAAACAGGGAGTTGGATCTGAATTATTAGAGAGAGTTGAATATGAAACCAAAAAATTAAGGAAGAAACATTTGTATATTGGGAAGGATTATTTGAATTTTTTTCCAGGATTACCAGTTGATTTGAAAAGTAGCGCAGCTTGGTTTGAAAAGCGCGGCTTTACAAGGCCATATGATACATACGATTTAATAAGAACAATCAAATTAGATAGTTTGGACAAAATACCCCTTAGAAATCAAAATATTAACTATCGCGTATGTAACATAAATGACAAAGATAAATTGATTAATTTTGTCAAAGAAAATTGGCCAGGCCGATGGTTGAAAGAAACAATAGATTATTTTGATAATGGTGGAACTGGAAAAGAATATGTAATTGGTTTAGATAAGGAAACCATTTGTGCATTTGCTAAAATTGGTTTACCTACGACCGATACATCACTAATAAGTTATAGCCTAACATGGCGCAATAGATTTGCTGCTCTAGGTGGTATTGGACCACTAGGAGTAGGACTCCCATATCGTAAAAAAAATATCGGTTTTGACATTGTAGCTTTTGCTACAAACACCTTAATTGATAATAAAGTCTCAGATATTATTATTGATTGGACAGGCCTTTTAGATTTTTATCGACGATTGGGTTATGAGGTCTTTAAGTCATATTTTTATATGACTAAAGAATTATAAAAATTTATAATAAAGGAGGATTTTAAATGAAGAAAAGAGTAATATTCTTTTTACTAGCAATTATGGCTGTATTTACATTAACTAGTTGTTCAAAGAAATGTACTGTATCTTTTAGTATTGATGGTGAAACTGTTCATACAACTAATGTTAAAAAAGGTAGTACTGTTAGTGAATATACACCAGATGCAAAAGCTGATTTAACATTTAATGGCTGGTATAAAGAAAGTACATTAAAAACAAAATGGAATTTTGCAACAGATGTTGTTAATGATAATATAACTTTATATGGAAAATATGAAGAACAAGCACATACTGTTCACTTTGATTTAAACGGAGGTCGAGGCAGTAGCACTATCTTTAAAGATCAACAAGTAAAACATAATGAAAAAGCAACACGACCTACTAAAGACCCTACACAAACAGGTTATACTTTTGTAAACTGGTTCTTAGGTGATACTGATAATGTTTATGATTTTGATGCACCAGTTACACAAGATATTACTATTAAGGCTCATTGGACAGAACAAGAAGGTTCATTCCATACAGTAACCCTTGATTTACAAGGCGGTTCTTATCCTGGTGGTGTTACTAGTGTAAGAGTAGCTGATGGTCAACCTGCAAATCTTAGTAGACCTACTAAATCTGGATTTACTTTTAGAGGATGGCTTTTAGATGGTGAACCTTTTGATACAACTACTCCGATTGAAGAAGATATTACTTTAGTTGCAAACTGGGCTTCTCAAGGATATCAATCAAAATGGACTCCTAATCAACAAACAGGTGGTTTTGATGGTAACAATATGGACTTTGTTATTATGGTACTTCCAGTAGCATCTTATGATCCATATGATTCAAACTATAAATTAAGCGATAAGAGTATTAGACAAAAACAACAAGATGCCGTAGAAAATGCTTATAATATTAAAATTAAATATATGGATTGGCCTTCTGATGCACCTTGGGGACCTGACCGTGAAGACTATATTAAAACTAATTATGGTAATGGTTCATTTAAGAATAACGATGTTTATGTAGTTAATATTACATCAGCTTGGATTCCTAATTTAGTAAAAGAAGGATGCTTAGCTGAACTTGCAACAATCAATCGTAGTAATGCAACTGCTACAAATGGTTTATTTACTGAAGTAGGATATGTTGAAACTGCACCTGGCTCTGGTATATATCAAAAAGGCACATATGAACAAAATCCAACTAACAACAGAGTAACGGCTGTTGGCGATAAAGTTTATGGCTTTGTTAGTGGTGCTGCTCGTCCAGATTTCTATATGTATTATAACGCTGATTTAATCGAAGCAGCAGGTCTAGATGACCCAGCTGAAATGTGGTTAAGAGGCGAATGGACATGGAGTAATTTCAAACAATTCTGTACTACTTTACAAACACAACTTAATAGAAAATCAACTAGTGATGCTGATAAATATTATGCATTAACATTATCATTAACTGAATTCGTAATTGGCTTAAATGCATCAATGGGTAATCCTGGTATTGCTCTTTCTGACCCACGTCTAAATTTAAGAAGTCAAACATTAGCTCAAACATTTACTAATGTTAGAGAATTATATAATTCAGGTTTCTATAATCAAGGTGCTGGTACTAGTGATGTATATGATGTATTTAAGAATCAACATGCTGTATTCCAACATGGTGACTTATGGTTCATAGGTGATGCTGGAAGATTTGATCCAAGTCAATGTACATTTACAATTGGTGCTGTACCTTATCCATTAAAAGATGGTGATGGTATCCAAGTTGTAACAACTACTGATGTAAATGAAGCAATTGAAGGCTTTGATGGTCAACCACTTACTACAGCTAGTGGTCAGTATATTAAAGGTGTTGATATGAGTAATTCATCATATAGAATTCCTTATACATCTGCTGGTTGCTATTCTGTTGTTAATACTGAAAATGGTAAAAATGGTATTAATAATAAAGTAATCTTTGCAGTATTGTATGATTTATATGAAGGTTTAGGCCCTGACCCTGATGTTGCTACAGTTGATAACGATACAGCATATCGTAGTTCATTAAGAACTAAATTTGATAAAGATATTTATATTGAAGCTATTATGTCAGTTCAAGATAAATCATATTTTGAAATCATTGAAATCTTATCAATGACAGTTGGTAATGGTAGCCAATTTGGTACTGATGGTTTCTGGCCATTTGCTTCTAGACTTGTTAAGAGTAGTGAAGATCCACGTACTGCTTTAGAAGCTATTTATCAAAAATATTATGATTCTATGAAGAACGGTCTTGGATATCCGCTTGCATAAATAATCTTATAATTTAAAGTAAAAAGTGAAATTCATCTTTGAATTTCACTTTTGTCATTTCTAAGATAAGTCTTTGCTTTATAAAAGACTAAATTACAAAAATATGGTATAATAAATATAAGTAATCAAGTAAAATGATAATAAACATAAAAGATATGCAATTTGATTGTTAAATTAACGAAAGGGAAGGAAAAAGTATGAAGCTCGATAATATTGATAAAAAATATTCATCAAAATTATATCGTTTTTTTGATCTTTTGTATCATTTACTCGTTATAAATATTTTAATTATCATCATTTCTCTTCCAATTGTTACTTGTTTTCCAGCTATTGTTGCTGCCACCGCAACCATTAAGAACGATTTAGAAGAAACGAATGTTTTTAAAGCATTCTTTCGTAATTTTAAAAAATATTTTTTCAAGTCGTTTGTCTTAGGTCTCATTTTTCTAATCCTATTTGGAGCGGGCATTTTTGGATACATTTTTTGGGTATTTTTATACGAAGCTAAAAATGAAATTATTGTTCAAATAGCTGTTATTATCATTAGTGTATCTTTAATCGTTTTTACTTTTATGATTGTTCATATACCATTACTAATCGTAACTTTTACTAAATTTAATCGCAGAGAAATTTTTAGAACATCATTATATGTGGCTTTTCGGTATTTTTTAACAACGATGATTATGTTAATTGCAACAATCCTTGTTGTTGGCGTTTTAGTATTATTAATTGTTAATATTATCAATCGTTGGTTTTTAAGTGTTTGGATGATTTTTGGTATTACCCTACCACTATATTTAGTAATCAAAGTTACAACTCCAATATATTATCGACTTGCCAAAATCGATATGAATAAAATTGCAGAACAAGTAGAAGAGGATTTAAAAAATGAAAAATAAAAGAGTTATTTTAGGAATTGAAAGAATTGATGAGTTTGCTGAAGTTTTTAAAAATAAAAGAATTGGATTAATTACTAATCCAACGGGAATTGATGCTAATTTTAATAGTTCAATTGATTTATTAAAAGCTAAAACTAACCTTGTGGCTTTATTTTCACCTGAACATGGTATTAGAGCTAATATTCAAGCAGGTGAACACTTAGATACTTATGTTGATGAAGAAACAGGTATTACTGTTTATAGCCTATATGGAAAAACACGTAAACCATCAAAAGAAATAATGGACTTAATTGATGTTATGGCCATCGATATTCAAGATTGTGGTTCAAGATATTATACTTTTATTTATACAATGGCATATTGTATGCAAGCATGTGCAGAGTATCAAAAAGAATTTGTTGTTTTTGATCGACCTAATCCTATTAATTGTTCAAGCGTTGAAGGAACAATTCTTAATACCGAAAAATATCGTTCTTTTGTCGGATACTATCCTATTGTTCAACGCCATGGAATGACAATTGGTGAACTCGCTAGATTATTTAATAATGAATATCAAATAAATTGCAAATTAACCGTTATTCCAATGCTAAACTATAAAAGATGGATGGATTTTGAAGATACTAAACTTCCATGGGTAGTCCCTACACCCAATCTTCCAACGGTTAACACCGCTTATGCATATAATGCAACATGCCTATTAGAAGGAACAAATCTTTCAGAAGGAAGAGGCACTACGACTCCCTTTGAATTATTTGGTGCGCCATGGCTTAAAGCTGAAAAATTTGCCCAAGAGCTTAATAGTTACTTGTTACCGGGAGTTCATTTTAGACCACAATATTTTACGCCAACTTTTTCTAAAAATGCCGGTCAGCTTTGTGGTGGAGTTTATTTACATATTACTGATCGTAAATTGTTTCGTCCAATTAAAACTAGTTTAACGATAATTTATCATTTACGAACATCTTATCCAAATGATTTTGCGATTAATCCTCCTTATGTTGAAGGAAGACCTTCAATGTTTGAATTAGAAGCCGGAAATGAACAAATTATTAATAATACCATTAGTTTAAATGATCAAATAAAAATGGTTAATGAAGATTCAAATAAATTTCAAAAAATTAGTGAAAAATATTATTTATATAAAAGGTAACATCAATGTTTAAAAAAGGTATTGCACTTTATCTTGGATTTGATAAATATCCGCTTAGTAAAAATTTAGAATATCTAAAAAAAGCGAAAGCTGAAGGTTATGAAACAGTTTTTTCTTCAATTCATATTAATGAAGCAAATCCATCGTTAGAACAATTGCAACTATTAATAGATGAAATGATTCGTTTAGATATGAAACTATCCCTTGACATTTCCAAAAAGGTATATGATTTAATAAAACTTCCGACCAATTTATATGCTTTACGATTAGATTATGGCTTTAAAGACGAAGAATTAATTACGATGTCTCAAACATGCCCATATAAACTAGATATAAATGCTTCAACTATTAGAGAAGAAACCTTTTTGAAATTAGTTGAAAAGGGACTTAATCTTTCTAAAATTAAAGCTAGTTTTAATTTTTATCCGAAAGTTCATAGTGGTCATTCTTTAACATTTTGCGAAGAAAAAATTAAATTCTTTCATCAATTTGGAATAGAAGTAGCCGCTTTTCTTCCATCACATTCGGATTTTCGTCCCCCAATGTTTGAAGGACTACCTACTATTGAAAGTCATCGTCAATTAGACCTTCATCTTGCCATTGAAGAACTTAAAGCATTAGGGGTTGATGAAATTATTTTCGCTGATGCTTACGCAAGCATTGACGAATTAAAAACTTTGTCAGCTCATCAAAAAGAAGAATTATTAGTAGATTTTATAAGTGCTACTAATTTTCAAGATATTGATCAAATTACCGGTTTATTTAAAATAAGACCAGATTTAAGTGAAGAAGTTTTACGCATTAGCTCAAGGAAAAAAACAGCTATTGCCCCTTTTAATACTATTGCTAGACATCCGCTAGATGTTACAATTGATAATGATTTATTTTTAAGATATGCAGGGGAAATTAATATTGTTTTAACAAATTTAGATGCTGATGAAAGAGTAAATGTTATTGGTCATCTTCATACAACTCCATTTATTATTCATAAATTACAAGAAGGTTGGCCATTCAGTTTTATCAAAAAATAGGTAATTTATGGAAAAAATAAAAGTATATCTTTGTGTAGATGCAGGAGGAACCAAAAGCTTGGTTGGTGCTTTTACGGTTGATGGCCGTTTATTAGCAAAAGCCACAGGAAAAAGTGGATCACCAGCAGTAATATATGAAAAGTGGTATCAAAATATTGATGAGGCCCTTAATGAAATTATTCAAAAAAATAAAGATAAGTGGAATCTACTTGCCATAGGAATGGGAATATCAGGACTTAGTGTTATAAATGATATAAAAGAATTTGAAAAATATTTTGAAAAAAAATATCAAACTAAATGTTGGATTACCAGTGATGTTAAAAGTGCGCTTTATAGTCTTTTAAATAACCAATATGATAATGGAATTATTGTGATTGCGGGAACAGGCGTTGCAATTTATGGCAAAAATCAAGCAAACGAAAAAATGTTAGGTGGATGGGGCCATTTATTAAGAGAACGTGGAAGTGCTTATGGTGCTGTTCATGACTTCTGTGTACAAATGATTGATCATTATGAAGAAGGACAACCACTAACTAATTTAGAACAAGCCTTCCTTAATTCAATAAACTTAAAAGATATTCGACAATTAAATCATTTGTTCTATCAACACTCCAAAGATGAAATAGCTAAACTTAGTCAATTCTTTAAATTAGAAGCCAGTAAAGGTTCCCAAGAAGCGATTAATTTATTAATAAAAGAAGGCGAAAAACTCGCTAAGCAAACGATTGATACAATGAAAGCTTTAAATTTAACTAGTCCAGCTATTATTGGTTTAACTGGCGGATTTATTGAAAATGATGGCAAGTTAATTATTGATGGCTTTAAAAAGTATATGGCTAAATATAATAATGAATTAAATTATAATCAAGCAACCCTTGATCAATTAAAAGGGGTTTATAATTATATAACTCAAAATCAAAAATAAAAATAAGGTGAATACAATGAAAGCAATTGGTATAATGAGTGGTACATCACTTGATGGCATCGATCTTTGTTTGATGGAATATCAAAATGATCAATATTCTTTATTAGCCTTTAATAGTTATCCATATGAGATAGCATTAGTCAAAAAAATAAAGGATGCATCAAAAATTATTTCATCTAATGTTCAACAAATTTGTAGTTTAAACTATGAAGTAGCTTATGCTTATGTAGATGCCATTAAAAAATTTATCAAGACTTATCAAATTGACTTAAATGAAGTAACTTATATTGCAATGCATGGTCAAACCATTTGGCATAATCCTAACGAGATGGATGGATATTATTCTTCCACTTTACAAATTGGTGAACCAGCGGTTTTAGCTTATGAATTTAATAAAATGGTAATTAGTAATTTTCGAACAATGGATATGGCTGCTGGTGGCTTAGGAGCTCCCTTAATTCCTTTTATTAATTATATTTTGTATCATAAACAACATAAAAACATTGCTTTTCAAAATATTGGTGGCATTGGTAATGTTTGTTACCTTAAACAAGATGCAACCTTAAATGATATTATTGCATTTGATACCGGTCCTGGTAATATGTTAATTGATGGTGCAATGCAAAAATTATACCAAAAGCCATATGATGAAAATGGTCAAATTGCAAAATCAGGTAAAATTGATTATGAAGTATTAGAGCTTTTATTAAATGATGAATATTTAACTAAACCTTATCCCAAAGCAACCGGTCGCGAAAAATATAATGATCAATATTTAGATCAAATTATTAAAATGCTTTGTGACCATCATGCTCAAAAAGAAGATATGATAGCAACTATTACTGCTTATACCGCCTATACAATTATCAAAGAATATCAAATGTTTTTAGGAAAAATCGATGAAGTGATTGTATCAGGGGGCGGGGCGCACAATGAATTTATTATTGATCTTTTGCGAAAGAATTTAAATGCCAAAATTACAATAATGGAAAACACGGATGGATTTGAGGCTTTCGGTTTTGCTATTTTAGGTCATATGACCCTCCAAAATAAACCATCAAATGTACCTTCCGTAACCGGTGCGAAAGAACCAGTTATTTTAGGTAATATTACAAATCCCCCAAGAGGTAATAAACAATATGAATAAAATTAATATTAAACAAATTTCGACAGAGGCAAGAAATCCTCACACCTTGGATATTGATCAATTATCAGTTAAAGAAATTTTAGAAAAAATTAATGATGAAGATCAAACAGTTGCCCCAAGTGTTAGACAAGCAATTTTTCAAATTACTCCTTTAGTTGAAAAAGTTGTAGCATCTTTTAATGAAGGGGGAAGATTAATCTATGTAGGGGCTGGCACCTCAGGACGAATTGGGGTTTTAGATGCATCAGAATGTCCTCCAACTTTTGGGGTTGACCCCGAAATGGTAAAAGGAATTATTGCTGGGGGAAACGAAGCATTAGTGAGTGCGAAAGAAAAAGTTGAAGATTCGCGTGATTTAGCCATTGTTGATTTAAAAGCCCTTCATTTAACTGCTAAAGATGTCGTTGTTGGGCTTGCGGCAAGCGGTAGAACCCCCTATGTTTTAAGTGCTATAGAATATGCTAAACAAGTAGGAGCTGCAACCGGTTGTATTACTACATCACTTAATACCCCTTTAGCTAGCATAGTTCAATATCCAATTGAAGTATATACAAAAGCCGAAGTTATAACTGGTTCAACAAGAATGAAATCAGGAACGGCTCAAAAATTAGTTTGTAATATGATTACAACAACGGCAATGATCAAACTTGGTAAAGTTTATCAAAATTTAATGGTTGATTTAAAGGCCACTAATGAAAAATTAATGGCAAGAAGCCTTGCCATCATAAAAGAAATTACAGGCTATAGTGATGAAGATGCGCAAAAAGCTTTACAAAAATATCAAAGTATTAAAGGTGTTATTTTATCATATTTAACTAAAATTGAAGATAGCGAAGAAATTAATAAACTCCTTTTAGATTATAAAGGAAATATTAGAGAAATTTTAAATAATTTAGGAGATAAGTATGTTAGTAGAATTTAAAGCCTTAAATTCAAATGGTTATATTTTAAGAGGCCTATTTAGTAGACCTGAACATGATTTTAAAAATATCGTTGTAATGTTACATGGTTTTACCGGTCATAAGAACGAAAATGGCTATTTATTTAAACAATTAACTAATACTTTGGTTAATCATGGATATGCAACTTTACGCTATGATTTTATGGGTAGTGGTGAAAGTGATGGTGATTTTAAAGACTTTACTTTCTTTACGGAAATTGAAGATGCCAAAAAAATTATTATGGAAGCCTATCAGCTAAATAATCAACATAAGATTATCTTACTTGGTTTTTCAATGGGAGGAGCAGTTGCTAGTAGAGTATCACTAGAATATAAAGAATATCTAGAAAAATTAATTTTATTATCACCAGCAGGTAATATGCCACAACTAATCCACAATCGCTTTTTGACTCATCAAATAGATGAAAATGGTAATATTGATATGGGTGGTTATTATATGAATATTGCTATGGAAAAGGCCTTTGAAGGATATGATATGTATAAAGATATCGAAACTTTTGAATTACCGGTTTTAATTTTACAAGGTAGCAAAGACCAATCTGTTTTGCCACCCTATAGCAAAAAATTTGCGGAAAAATATCCAAATTGTCAATATTTTTTGATAGAAGGTGCCGAACATTGTTATACAAAAGTTTCCTATCGTCAAATAGTTAATGATAAAGTTTTAGAATTTGTAATAAATAATTAAGGAAGGTAAAAAAATGAATATTGTTGTATGTATTAAACAAGTCCCAGCATCTTCAGATGTTAAAATTGATCCGGTAACCGGAGTATTAATTAGAGATGGTAATAATACTAAAATGAATCCTTATGATTTATATGGTATTGAAACAGCTTTAAGAATTAAAGAACAAACAGGCGCAACTGTTAAAACGATTACAATGGGACCTCCGCCTGCGAAAAGTGTTCTTGAAGAAGCAATTTGGATGGGATGCGATGAAGGCTTACTAATAAGTGATCGTAAATTTGGCGGAGCTGATGTTGTTGCTACGGCTTATACAATTAGTCAAGGCATTAAAAAATTAGGTGATTTTGATTTAATTATTTGTGGCAAACAAACCACTGATGGTGATACCGCACAAGTAGGAGCGGAAATGGCCGAATATCTAGGAATTCCTCATGTTGCTTATGTAGAAAAAGTCTTAGAAATAAAAAATAAATCAATTGTAGTTAGAGCATCAATGGATAAAACTATTGAAACCTTTGAAGTTGAATTTCCTTGCCTTTTAACAATTGATAAAGGTCATGTTACTCCAAGACTACCATCATATAAAAGAGGTAAAGAATTTAAAGATGTGCAAATTCCAATGATAACTTTCCAGGATGTTATTGATCAAGATGAAACTCATTATGGATTAAAAGGTTCACCAACACAAGTTGAAAGAATGTTTCCACCTACTAGAAATACCGATAAAGTGGTTTTAAGTGGAAATATGAGTGAACAAGTCCAACAATTAACAGATATCTTAAAAGATAAAAAGTATATTTAGGTGATAATTATGGCAAAAAAATTAATCATAAATCAAGAAAAAGTTAATCAAGAAACAGTTGAAGCAGTAATGAAGGTTTGCCCTTTTGGTGGATTAGAATATACGAATGGTCAATTAAATTTTACTGCTGGTTGTAAAAATTGTGGTTTATGTGCTAAAAAAGGTCCAGCCGGTTTAGTAACAGAAGTTATAGAACAAGATACTACTCCTAAAGTTGATAAAAGCAGTTGGCGTGGCATTAGCGTTTTTATCGAAAATGATTTTGATGGTATTCATCCAGTTTCCATTGAATTAATTGGTAAAGCTCATGAATTAGCCAAGGTTATTAATCATCCTGTTTATGCGATTTTAATTGGTAATAAAGAAAAAACGGACCAATATCAAAAAGAAATTCTTGCATATGGCGTTGATAAAGTTTTCATCTATGAAAGTGATGAATTTGCTAATTTTAATATGGAACGTTATGCAAGATGTGTGGAAGACTTTATTACTAAAATTAAACCAACCGTTGTTTTATATGGGGGAACATCACTAGGAAGAAGCTTCGCTCCAAGAATTGCGGCCCATTTTAGAACAGGATTAACAGCTGATTGCACAATGCTTGGTATGAAAGAAAACACTGATTTAATTCAAGTAAGACCTGCATTTGGTGGTAATGTTATGGCGCAAATTGTTTGTCCAAATCACCGTCCACAAATGTCAACTGTTCGTTATAAGATTTTTAAAAAACCAGAACGCGTAACTCCTTTTGGAGAATGCGTTTATATGGATACTAGTAACATTGATAAATCTAGTAAAATTAAAACTTTAGAAATTAAAGTCAAAGAAAAAGTTACGGATATTTCTGAAGCAGATGTCATTGTTGCATGTGGTAGGGCCTTTAAAAACAAAGAAGATTTACAAATGGCTGAAGAACTTGCAAGTTTACTTGGTGGAGTGGTTGCGGTAACAAGACCATTAGTTGAAGCAGGTTGGAAAGATGCTAAATTCCAAATAGGTTTAAGTGGTAGAACGGTAGCACCTAAACTAATTATTACTTTAGGAATTAGCGGTGCAGTCCAATTTACGGCTGGTATGAGTGGTAGCGAAATGATTGTTTCAATTAATGAAAATCCTCAAGCTTCAATTTTTGATGTATCACATTATGGTATTATAGGTGATATTTATAAAGTTGTTCCCCAATTAATTAAAAATATTAAACATGAAAGAGGATTAGAATAATATGGAAGTAAAATATAATAAAATTGCCCCTAAAGATATAGATTATTTAAAAACAATTGTTGATGAAGGCGACATTCTAGTAGGAAAGGAAATTTCTGAAGATTTCGGTAAAGATGAATTAGGAACAGTTAAAGGTAATCCCGATGTAATGCTTTATGTTAAATCAACTGAAGAAGTTGCAAAAATTATGAAATATGCTAACGAACATCATTTTCCTGTTGTTGTACGAGGCAGTGGTACAGGATTAGTTGGTGCTTGTGTTCCTCTTTTTGGTGGTATTATTATTAATACATCAAAGATGAATCATATTTTAGAACTAGATGAATCTAATCTCACCCTAACAGTTGAACCAGGTGTCTTATTAATGGAAATTTATGATTATGTTGAACAAAAGGGTTATTTTTATGCCCCTGATCCAGGTGAAAAAAGTGCAACAATTGGTGGTAATATCTCAACAAATGCGGGCGGAATGCGCGCTGTTAAATATGGTGTTACAAGAGATTGGGTTAGAGCTATTGAAGTTGTTTTACCTAATGGCGATGTTGAATGGTTTGGTCGTAAAGTTGTTAAAGATTCAACTGGATATGCACTTAAACATTTAATTATCGGTAGTGAAGGCACCTTAGGTATTATTACCAAAGCCATTTTAAAATTAGAACCAAAACCAGTAGAAAGCATTAGTTTATTAGTTCCATTTGCGAGTGAACAAGCTGGTCTTGATGCAGTACCTGAAATTATTAAAGCAAAAGTTGCTCCAACTGCGATTGAATTCTTTGAAAGAAATACAATCTTATTTGCGGAAGAATTTTTAGGCAAAAAATTCCCTGATACTAAAAGCAATTCCTATATTCTATTAACTTTTGAAGGAAAGAATAAAGATGAATTAAAATTCAATTATCAAATAGCCGCTGATATTTGCCTAAATAAATTAGGTGCAACCGATGTCTTTATTGTTGATACCGATGAGCGAAAAGAAGCTGTTTGGAAAGCAAGAGGTGCTTTTTTAGAAGCAATTAAGGCATCAACTACAATGATGGATGAATGTGATGTAGTTGTACCACGTAGTGAAATTGCTAATTATATTAAATTTACTTATGATTTAGCAAAAAAATATGAAATAAGAATACCATCTTTTGGTCATGCAGGTGATGGTAACTTACATATTTATATTTGTAAAGATGATTATGATCTAGCTACTTTTAATGAAAAATTGCATCAAATTTTTGATGAAATGTATAAAAAAGCCAAAGAAGTAGGAGGTCTTGTTTCTGGTGAACATGGAATAGGATATGCGAAAAAAACCTATATGAAAGAATTGCTTGGCGATAGTCAAATAAAACTAATGCAAGGCATTAAAGAAGTTTTTGATCCAAATCATATTCTTAATCCTGGAAAAGTAATTGACTAAAAAATAAAGCGATAATAGAACTTAATCTATTATCGCTCAGATTGTTGGCAAACTAACTTTAATTACTTTAACCATATAAATAGAAAGATAGCTGATGACAAAATTTTAATTTGTCATCAGCCTTAATTTTTTATGCATTTTTATTATTTGTTCAATTAATATATTTATTTCAAAGAAAAGTATAAAAAAGTATACCATTATGTCGTAGATGAAATGCGGCGAAGGGAGACGGAAGACGATGACAAATAAAAACATCGATAACATAGTTGATGCAATGATCACGTATGCTCTGATTGATGATTTTGTGGAAATGAAAAATCTTGCAAAGGAATGTATTCTTTTGGATCACACAAACGTCATTGCGCTTTATTGCCATGCGCTTGCAAGGATTAATGAGGAAAATTGGTCTGACATCTCTGTGTTTTTTCTGGGTAAATATATCAAAGAAACTTATAAAGGATGTATGACCGGGCATGATAGCGTTGTAAAATGTAAGCTGGCAAATTTAATAGATGAAACACTTTCGATAAATATACTTGATCACATTCAAGATTGCCAATACTGGTATGAAAATAATCTTGATGCGACAGAAAAAAAGACGAAAGGCGGTGAATTTTGTTCCCACACCGCAGCATTGATAGATTGTATATTTGAAAGCTCTATAATAACTCTTTCAAATGCACCCAATGATAAGGCGATTAAGAATGGGTTGAATATGCTCGATTCATGTGTCGCTTGTATTGATGAGATTGGCGCATATTTGGACGACTGGGTATGCTCAAAGAAACTTTATTCCGATGCAAAAAGAGAGGAAATAATAAACCTTGTTCGCTCCTTGCGATTAAAACAGACAATTCTGTACGATA
>CANQDG010000011.1 GCA_947591495.1 uncultured Bacilli bacterium | reverse complement strand
TTTTTTCTTTAACATTACTATTAATAGTATACCTATTTTTTTAATGTTTTTAAAGACGTCTTATTTTACACGCTTACATAATACAGCTTTTTTTATTTATTAAAAGTAACTGATAAATGAGCCATTTGTAAAGCATTACGTAAATTAACACGACGTTCATGTCCTTGAATTAACCAACAATCTACCGCTTCCCAAATAGAAAAAGTTCCAACAATACTAACAATTTCAATCATAATTAAATTTTTATTACGAAAATTCATCAAAAAATAGATTGCTAATGCCACAATGCCAAAGATTAATAAGAAAATGCCTAATAAACGATTGCGATATATATCATCTATTTTATCATACACTTGCAAATTATAATGTTTTTCTACAGCTTTAGTAATTTGATCCTTTTCATCAGAAGAAAATTCCCGACCTGTAAAATTAATAACTATATCATATTCTGAAGGAATAAAATATACTTGTTCATCAATGTATTGATAAATATCAGGATTCAACATTCCATATTTGGCAGGAGATAATGGATTAAAAATATTAAAATCTTCAGGTAATAAAACATCAATAACGGTTGTAAATTGATCGCCTGAACGTTCTTCAATAAATTTTTTATTAGTATATTTTTTCTTAATATCTTGTTTCAAAGCAGCTAAACGTTTTTTATATATTTCTTTTTTCTTCATATTTCATTCTCCTTTATGTTTATATTTTATCATTAATAATAATCTATGTCAAAAAAGGTGCTAGGAGACTAATCAATGATAAAAGATAAAACTTTACCAATTGAATCGTTTATGACAAGCGTCGCATATTTATCATAATCAGTAGGAGTTTTATTAATTAAAATTAAATTTTTACCATGAAAATAACGGATGAAACTCGCAGCCGGATAAACTGATAAAGATGTTCCGCCAACAATTAAAGTATCGGCTTGACTGATATAATTAATCGCATCTTCAATTACTGTAGCATCAAGCGCTTCTTCATATAATACAACATCAGGTTTAATATAATTTTGACAAGCAGGACATATACCACGATATTTAATTAATTGAGCCATATTATAAAACTTTTGGCATCCCATACAATAATTTCGATCGGTATTTCCATGTAATTCAATTACCTTTTTACTGCCGGCTTTTTGGTGTAATCCATCAATATTTTGCGTAATAATGGCTTTTAATTTATTTGCCTGTTCTAATTTAGCCAGCGCAAGATGAGCTTTGTTTGGTAAAGCATTAGGATAAAGCATTTCATTTAGATAAAACTCGTAAAAGGCTTTTTTATGATAATCAAAAAAACTTCGTGATAACATTTGTTCAGCAGGATAGGGATATTTTTGTTTTTGATATATGCCATTATCACTTCGAAAATCAGGAATATTACTTTCAGTTGATACTCCTGCACCACCAAAGAAAACTAAAAATTGACTATTATTAATAATTTGTTTTAATTGTTCATATTTGTCCATTTAAAAACCTCCTAATTAACATAACTAATTATAGCATAAAATTTTTATTTATCTAAATTGTAATAAAAATTAATTTATGTTAAAATAAAAATAGATGATAAGTAGAAAATGAGGACAAATTTATGCAAAGTAAATTAACTGATAGATTATTAAAAAATTTAATTATAAATGAAAATCAAGGTTATGCTTTTTATTGGGAAGATCATAATACTAAAATTACGGCATATCAAGGCTTAAGAGATATTAATATACCATCATCATTTATTGACCAATATACTAATTTTAGATTAGCCTCAGTTACAAAACAATTTATAGCCTATGGTATTTTAATGTTAGTTAAAAATTATGGGGTTAGTCTTGATACAAAAGTTAGTGATATATTTAATGATTTACCTAGCTATTTTCAAAAAATTCAAATCAAACATTTATTAAATCATACATCGGGTATTTTAGATTATGAAGATATACCTCATGATACGACTGATAAACAAATACATGATGAAGATATTTTAACTTTTCTAAAAAAGACGACGCATCCTTACTTTACGGCTGGAACTAATTATCGTTATAGCAATACAGCTTTTATTTTATTGGGTTTAATCATTGAAAAAGTTTCACAAATGAAAATAGATATATATCTTGAAAAGTATGTTTTTAGTAAAGCTAAAATGAATGATACATATGTCAACTATGAAGGACAAACTAATATTAACAAAAGAGCTTATGGTCATTTAATTAATCATAATAACTTAATTAAAAAGGATCAATATTGGTGTAGTGCAACTATTGGTGATGGTGGTATTTATTCTAATATAGATGATTTGAACAAATGGATAGATTTTTTACTTAGTCAATATGATGATTTAAAAGAAACAATGTTTCAAACTACCATTTTAGATAATGGCGAGGATATTTGTTATGGATATGGAATAAAAGTTATTAAGGTTTTAGACTATTTAATTTTTTATCATTGTGGAGATACAATAGGCACTAATACTTTTATTTTGTTTTCACCAAAACTTAATCTAAGATGTCTTTTTTTAACTAATATAGGTAATGTTGATACAGAAATTTTGAAAAATAATATCGTTGAATATCTAAAATTAAATTTAACAAAATAAATACTTATTAGAATAGATATATAAGGAGGATAAAATGAAGGATTTATTTGAAGCATCATATGAAGAAAATCATCAACAATTAGAACCACTTGCCTCAAAAATGCGTCCTAAAACATTAGATGAAATTGTAGGACAAGAACATATTATTGGTAAAGATAAATTGTTATATCGAGCTATCAAAGCAGATAAACTTAGTTCAATTATTTTCTATGGCCCTCCAGGAGTAGGTAAGACAACTTTAGCTAAAGTTATAGCTCATACTACTTCAGCTTATTTTAAACAAGTTAATGCAACTAATGCGGGCAAACAAGATTTAGAAAATGTTATTAAAATGGCTAAAGAAAACTTTGGTATGTATCAAAAAAGAACCATTCTTTTTATTGATGAAATACATCGCTTTAATAAAAGTCAACAAGATTATTTACTACCATTTGTGGAAGATGGCACGATCATTTTAATTGGTGCAACTACAGAAAATCCTTATTTTGAAGTAAATGGTGCTTTACTTTCACGGTCGACCATTTTTGAATTATTACCACTTTCTAAAGATAATATAAAAACTTTGATTGATAAAGCCATAATAACTTTAAATAAAGAAAAAAAAGCTATCATTCAAATTGATGAAGATGCCAAAGAGTTTTTAGCTGATTTAGCCGATGGTGATGCAAGAGTAGCAATTAATGCAATTGAACTAGCTTATTTAACAACTGATCAAGATGAAAATGGGCAAATTCATATTACTTTAAAAGTCGCCGAAGAATGTATTCAAAAAAAGGCAATTAGATATGATAAAACGGGTGATAATCATTATGATACGATTGCGGCCTTTATTATCTCAATGTGTGGTTCTAATCCCGATGCAGTCCTTTATTATCTAGCAAGAATGTTAGAAGCAGGTGAAGATATTAAATTTATTGCCAGACGCATTATGATTGCGGCATCAGAAGAAGTAGGAAATGCCGATCCTAGAGCCATAGAAGTTGCAACATCTTGTGCGTTAGCAGTTGAAAGAGTAGGAATGCCTGAAGCAAGAATAATCTTAGCTCAAGCTGCTACTTATGTTGCTTGTGCTCCTAAATCTAATGCTGCATATCTAGGAATTGAAAAGGCGCTTGATTTGGTTAAAAAGACTGGTAATCTTCCGATTCCAATGCATTTAAGAGATCAAAGTTATAAAGGCGCAAGTAAATTAGGAAGAGGGGTAGGTTATAAATATCCACATAATTATCCTAACCATTATGTCGACCAACAATATCTTCCTGATGCTTTGGTTAATACTAAAATATATGAATTAACCGACATCGGTTATGAAGCAAAACTTAAAGAATATTTTTATAGGATTGGTAAATATAAAAGATAAAGCATTATTATGAATAAGTTATTTTTATCATATTTTGTATAGTTTTTAAAAATGAAAAATGAACTAATTTAAGAAAATATATATATAAATTTAAAAAAATTTTAAAGTTAAAGGGTTGCTTTTTTGCAATTTTAATGTTAAAATAATCATAACGAGTAGCAAAAAGATGCGTAAGTCCAGTTTAAGGATTTGCGCATCTTTTTTTACGAAAAGGAGATAAAAAAATGGAACAATTAAATCAATCTTATTTAGAAACACAACATATTATTAAACTAATGAGAAAATATACTATTCCCTGTATTATTTCACTTTTAGTTGGTGCCCTTTATAATATTGTTGATCAAATCTTTATTGCGAATGCTAGTTATCTTGGTTCATTTGGTAATGCAGCAAACACAGTTGTTTTCCCCCTTATGGTTATTGCTTTGGCTATTTCGGTTATGATTGGTGATGGAAGTTGTGCTTTTATTAGTCTTTCGCTTGGTAAGAAAAAACCTAAAGATGCCTCAAGTTGTATTAGTAATGCCATAATTTTAATTATAATAGCAAGTTTAATTTTGACTTTGATATATATGCTTTTTGATGATCAAATCATAAAACTATTTGGCGGAACCATTAATTTAGAAACATTTAATTATGCGAAAGAATATTTCTTTTATATTTGTTTAGGTATTCCTTTTTATATGTTTGCGCAAGCCTTAAATCCGATTATACGTGCAGATGGTAGTCCTAAACTAGCAATGCTTTCGATTTTAGGAGGAGCAATTTTAAATATTATTTTAGATCCAATTTTTATTTTTGTTTTTAAACTAGGAATGAAAGGAGCTGCCATCGCCACCATTATAGGTCAAATTGTTAGTGCTATTTTTTCAGCGATTTATCTTTTTCATTGTAAAACAGTTCATATTAGTAAAGATGCTTTCTTATTAAAGGGACGTATTATTCTTAAAACTTTATCACTTGGTTTATGTAGTTTTTTAGCACAAATATCACTTGTTATTGCAATGGCAACGATTAATAATATGATTAAAAAATATGGAATGCAAGATGAAATATTTAGTCAACCGATGTATGCCCAAATCCCAATGGCAGTTGTTGGAATTGTTATGAAAGTCTTTCAAATTGTTATTTCAATTGTCATTGGTATGGCTGCTGGTTGCATTCCAATTGTAGGTTATAATATAGGGGCAAAACTCATTTCAAGAGTGCGCAAACTTTTTACTTTATTATTAATATATGAAAGTATTTTAGGTCTTGTGGCTTTTTTAATCGTTGAACTTTGTCCTAAATTATTAATTGGTATTTTTGGTTCTCATAATGAAAGCATTTATTATACACAGTTTGCGATTAAGGCATTTAGAATATATTTATGTATGATTGTTTTAGCATGCATTAATAAAGCAACCTTTATTTTCTTACAAGCTATGGGTAAACCCATTGTCTCAACGCTTCTTTCCATGATTAGAGAAATTATTTTTGGTGTAGGTTTTGCGATCATTTTACCCCATTTCTTTGGTCTTGATGGTGTTCTTTATTCGATGCCAGCAGCAGATATTTGCACAGCCGTTTTCTCTGGTATTGTTATTTTTTATACATATAAAAGTTTTCACAAACAAACCAAAAACAAAATTATCATATAACTTTCTTGCAAAGGCAAAAAAAATGGTGTATAATAAATTAAACTAAAAAGCAAAAAAGAAAGAGGATGGTATTATGAAATTTTATTATTGTGAACATTGTAAAAACATTATTACATTTGTAAATGAAAAATGTCATGGCCTTGATTGTTGTGGCACGCCAATGAAAGAACTTATCCCATCATCAACTGATGCGGCGGTTGAAAAACATGTTCCGGTGGTTGAAGTTAAAGAAAATCTTGTAACAGTAACCGTAGGTAGTGTTAAACATCCAATGCTTGATACACATTTGATTGAATGGATAATTGTTGAAACTAACAAAGGTGTATATAAAAAGAATCTAAAACCAAACGAAGAACCAATTGCTAAATTTGTTTTAGATAATGATGAAAAAGTTGTACACGTATATGAATACTGTAACTTACATGGTTTATGGGAGGCATAAAAATGGTAAATGTTAAAATAATTGGTGAAAGTATTAGTGAAGAAGAAAAAAATGCTTATATTCAAAGAGGCATTGAAAAATATGGTGAAGAAAATTTAGAAGGAATTGACATCGAAATAGATGGGGAATATGTTAATTTACATTATCATATTAAAAATGTTCCTTTTCAAAGAATTAGAAGAATAACAGGATATTTAGTTGGAACTCTCGATCGTTTTAATGACGCAAAACGTGATGAAGTTGAAAATCGCGTAAAACATATGACAGTTAAAGAATGGAATTAATATATATACATATCTTTAAACAATCAAAAAAGGTTTAAGAAAAATAAAATCTTAAGCCTTTTTATTTATTGTAAAAAAGGGATGTTTTTCAATGTTGTCCAAATTTAAAAGAAGTAATATTGGAAACTTTCAAGGGTTAAAAGCAACAACTTTTCGACATATTTAACTAATATATAATATGGATATCTAGACTAAAAACTAAGATTAGTTAAAAGCTAATCTTAGTTTTTACTTATTAATAATTTCCTAAATTGGCTATTTTTTTAAAAAAATAACGAAAGATAGCAAAAAAACTTTTTTAGAAAAAATATCTTGAGGGCTTGAATATTTTGGTAAGATGTGTTATAATTAAAATAAATATGGAGGAAGAAATTATGATTCAAGCTGTTGGTAATAATGTTGTACTTGTAAAAAAAACAAGTAATATGACTAATGGTATATATATGCCTACCAATAATGGTGAAAGTTATTATGTTTTAAATGTTGGAAATACTGTTCAAGATATTAAAGCAGGTGATGTGGTTGTTTTATTAAAGACGCCTTTTAAATATCTTGATGGGCAAACAGAATATTATATTATAGATGCTAAAGATATTGTGGCAATTGTGGAGGAAAAAAATGAGTAATCAACTTTTATTTTCAAAATTAGCAAGAGAAAAGATGGCTGATGGTGCTAACCTTCTTTCAAGTGCAGTTAAAGTTACACTTGGTCCTAAAGGACGTAATGTTGTAATTGAACAAGATTTTGGTGCTCCGTTAATTGTTAATGATGGTGTTACGATTGCTAAGTCAATTAGCTTAGCTAATAAATACGAAAATTTAGGTGCTTCTATTTTAATTGAAGCGGCTACTAAAACGAATGATTTAGTAGGAGATGGCACCACTACGGCTATTTTATTGACCTCTAAAATGATTGATGAAGGAATGAAAAAACTTAATGAAAATAAAAATCCGGTTATTTTAAGAAACGGACTTAACTATTATGGTAATATCATTAATAAAATGATTGATGATGTATCAACTCCGGTTGCATCAAGTGCTGATTTAGAAAAAATCGCCACCATTTCTTCGGGATCTTTTGAGATTGGTAAATTAATTAAAGATGCTTATCAAAGTGTTGGTAGTGATGGTATTATTACAATTGAAGAATCACAAGGCTTAGAAGACTATTTAGATGTTGTTAAAGGTTACTCGTTTGATCGAGGCTTTTTATCAAGTTATATGGCTAATAATGATAACAAAAATGAAGCTGTTTTAGATAAACCATTAGTGCTTGTAACTGATAAAAAAATAATTAGTATGCAAGAAGTTTTAGGTTATTTAGAAGAAGCTATTAAACGTAGTAAACCACTATTCATTTTATGTGATGATATGGAACAAGAAGTTTTAGGAGCTATTGTTTTAAATAAACTTCGTGGTGTTTTTAATGCGGTAGTAGTTAAAGCTCCATCTTTTGGAGAAAGAAAATTAAAACATTTACAAGATGTTTGCGTCTTAACTGGTGCTACTTTAGTTGATTCAAATATTGGAATGGAACTTAGTAATGCTGGAACAAGCGTCATGGGAATGGCGGAAAAAATTATTGTTTCTAAAGATCAAACTATTATTATTAGTAATGCTGATTTAAATGATAAAATAGGAACATATGTTGCTTCCTTACAAGAAGAATTAACACAAACTACTAGTCAATATGATAAAGAAAAACTAGAAGAGCGAATTGCTAAACTTTTAAGTGGTATTGCTCAAATTAAAATAGGAGCGGAAACGGAAGTTGTTTTAAAAGAAAAGAAATTGCGAATTGAGGATGCTTTAAATGCAACAAGAGCTGCGATGAAATCTGGTATTATTGAAGGTGGCGGAAAGATTTTATATAACATTGCGAAAGCCCTAAAAGATATTGAAGCACCTAAAGAATATGAAGATGCTCGATTAATTTTAGAAGATGCTTTAAAAGCTCCTTTTGAACAAATATGTGAAAATGCGGGGGTATCATATCAAGATGTTTTAGCCAAAATCCAAGGTGATTTATGGTATGATGCGTTAAAAGACGAAATTGTTGATATGAAAAAAGCAGGAATTATTGACCCTGCTAGTGTTGAAAAAAGTGCCATTAGTAGTGCAATTAGTATTGCGGGAATCTTTTTAACTACCGAATGTGCAATTATTAGTAATGAAAAAAAAGAACCAGCCAGTGAGGAGAATCTCTTATGATGAATAATGATTTTAACGAATCTAATCCCCAAGAAGAAGTAAATCGTCTTAAAGAAGAAAATCAATTTTTAAAAGAAGAAGTTCGAAGACTTAATACAAAAGTTGCTGGATTAAACTCGGTAAATAGTGTTCCTGTAGAGTCACCTCTTGTGGAATATTATCTTAATCGCTATGCTGAAATTCATAATTTTGTTTTAAATAATCGTTTACAAACTTTAGATGATGAATTAGCAGAATGTGAAAAAGCATATAGTGAACTTACTTCTAAAGAAGATCGCTTAGAAGAAATTGCCAAAAATAATGAAACAATTAATTCGAGATTAAATGCTATTAATGAAAAAATTACTCAAAATGATGAAAAACTAAAAAATGCTACTAGTGCTTTTGAAGAAGAAGCAAATGCAGTAACTGATTTAGAAAATAACATTTATTATGCTAACTTAGATTATTACAATAATCTTTTAAATAAACTTAGTATCGGTAATATGGAAGATACAATCGAGTATATGAATTTTGTCAGTGATGTTTTAAAATACACTTTATATAATGAAGTCATTCGATATTTAAATGATGCTAAAAAAGCTTTAGGCCATCTTGAGGCTTTAAACACTTTAGAATATGAAGTTAAAAATGAAAATGTTAGTTTAGAAAATGAACGCAAAACCTTAACTGATCAAATTGAAACAATTTCTTTTGAAGAAACCGAAAAACAACTTGATGATTTAATTTATGAAATTACGACGAAAAAAAATACTAAAGAAGAGTTAAGCAATTTATTTAGTGATCTTAAAAAACAAAACGAAAAAGAAATCAAAGATGAAATTAAACATTTCCAAATCTTAGAATATACTAATCAACAAGTGGCTTTAAAACTTGATGAAATGATTCTTGATTATAAAAAAAGACTTCTAACAGTTGATACTGCTTCTAATGAAATAGCTAGTAGGAAAATTAAACTAACTAAATTAAATGATAAGTTAGCCAAGATTTTACCTTATAAAAAGCTTTATGATGAACAAAACAATGAATATAACGAACTTCAAGGAATGTATCAAACAATTAACAAAAATATCGAAGAAATTGAAAATTATATAACAGAAGCTAAAAAAATCTTAGACGCTAATCAAATTTTTACGAAAACAATCAAAGATTATAGTGATGCTAAATTTAAACTTGAAGCTGTAAAAACAACACTTGATACGATTCTCATTAGAGAAAAAAATCTAGCCGAAACAAGAAAACAAATCTTAAATAATCCTTATGGTAAAACTGATTTAATTAAATTAGATGATGAATTAAGAATTGTTCAAGATGATATCGATAATTATACGACTGAAGAAAGAAGACTCGAAAATATCATCTATACACTTAAACAAAATGAACAAGGCTATAAGATTATTAGTGTCTATGAAGATTATTTATTATGTGAAAATAAATTACCTATTTTATATGATAAACAAAAAAGTTTAAGTACGCTTATTAATGATAAATATCTTGAGGTTTCTAGTGCAAAGGCTAAATGTAGTGATTATGATAGTTTGCAAGAACAAATCGAGGAACTAGAAAATGAAATTGCAAATTTCTAATCAATTAAAAGAAAAACTGCCTAAGTTTAGCATTAGTGCTTATACCATCGATTTATTAGAACCAAATGATCCCAACCATTTATCAAATAAAATTACGGAGGCTTTTAATCTTTTAGAAGAGACATATAAATTATATTATCATCTAGATGATGTAGTAAAGATTGATAAAATCAAAGATATTCGGGATGGTTATAAAACCCTTGGTAAAGATCCATCACATACTAGACCTGCATGTGAGGCTTTATTAAGAAGAATTTTAAAAGATGACCAAACTATTTATCGTTTAGGTGATGTAATTGATATCGGAAATCTTTTATCATTAATGCTTTTAAAAAGTGTTTGTGTGGCTGATGCAGATAAGATTTCAGGTGATATTACAATTAGAATAGGCACTAAAGATGATGAATATTATGGCATCAATCGGGGCAAAATTAATGTTGAAAACTTACCACTTTATGTTGATGAAATATCACCTTTTGGCTGTCCAACTAGCGATACAGCGCGTACTGCTATTACAAAAGATACCAAAAAAGTTTTAATTATGTTAATCAACTTTAGTGAAGAATATAAAGAAGATGAAATCAAAATGATTGAACTATTAAATAAATATTTGAAAATTAAGAATTTACAAAAAATAACAGATGAGGAGAATTAGATATTATGATGAACGATAATTCAAACTTTATCAAAACCATTATGAAAAATGAATTAGAAAGTGGAGTAGTAGATCATATTTTAACACGTTTTCCTCCTGAACCTAATGCATACTTACATATTGGTCATGCTAGAGCAATTATTACCAATTTTGAACTAGCTAAATTTTTTAATGGGGCAACTAACTTACGTTTTGATGATACTAATCCATCAAAAGAAGATACTGAATATGTTGAGGCCATTAAAGAAGATCTTAAGTGGCTTGGTTATACACCTCAAAAGATAACTTATGGCTCTAACTATTTTGAAAAAACTTATGAAAAAGCGGTGCTATTAATTAAAAAGAATCTAGCTTATGTTGATGATTTAGATCAAGAAACCCTTTCTAAATATCGTGATACGAATAATGGGGCCGGAATTGAATCACCATATCGCAATCGTTCAGTTGAAGAAAATCTTTTCCTATTTGAACAAATGCGAGCAGGTGTTTACCAAAATGGTGAAAAAACCTTAAGAGCTAAAATTGATATGGCAAGTCCTAATATTAACTTAAGAGATCCCGTTATTTATCGTATTATGCATGTTAATCATCATCAAACCAAAGATAAATGGTGTATCTATCCGATGTATGATTTTGCCCATCCATTACAAGATGCTTTTGAAGGAATTACGCATTCTTTATGTAGTATTGAATTTGAAGACCATCGCCCTTTATATGAATGGGTTATCAATAATTGTGAAGTTGAGGCACATCCTCGCCAAATTGAATGGGGACGTCTTGGGATTACTCATATGATTATGAGTAAAAGATATTTAAAAGAATTAGTTGATGAAGGGCTTGTAACAGGTTATGATGATCCAAGAATGCCAACGCTTGTTGGGTTAAGAAGAAGAGGCTTTACCCCTGATGCGATCAAGAATTTTATTTTATCAACTGGTCTTTCCAAAGTTAATTCAACGGTTGACTATGGGATGCTAGAACATTGTTTAAGAGAAGACTTAAAATTAAAAGCTCCAAGACCAATGGCTATTTTACATCCTTTAAAGGTTGTTATTACTAATTATCCTGAAGGTCAAATTGAATATGTTGATGCTTTAAATAATATGGAAAATGAAAGTTTAGGCACCCATAAAATGGCTTTTGGTAGAACAATTTATATTGAAGAAGAAGATTTTTGTGAAGAAAAGCCTAATAAACACTGGAAAAGACTTTCAAAGGGCTTAGAAGTAAGATTAATGCATGCTTATTTTATTAAATGTAATGAAGTAATTAAAGATGAAAATGGTAAAATTATTGAACTTCACTGCACATATGATGAAAAAACAAAATCAGGAACCGCCTTTAATGAACGTAAACCTAATGGCACTATTCATTATGTTGAGGCTACCACTGCTCTTAAAGCAACCTTTAATCTTTTTGAACCTTTAATTCTTGATGAAAAAGTTCAATTAACTAACTTTAAAGAACATATCAATCCTCATTCATGGCAAACAGTAGAAGGCTATGTTGAAGAATTTTTAAAAGATACCAAAAAAGAAGATAAATATCAATTTATTAGAAATGGCTATTATACAACCGATTATACTTCGAAAGGAGATAAGTTGGTTTTCAACCGCATTGTTGGTTTAAAATCTTCTTTTGTATCGTAAAATGGAAGAAAGTCTAGATTATTTAAAAAACTTAAACAAAGAACAACTTGAAGCCGTTAAAACCGTCGATGGTCCAGTTATGGTGTTTGCGGGGGCAGGAACAGGTAAAACTAAAACTTTAATTAGTCGAATTGTTTATATGATTAAAGAATGTCATATTAGACCATTCCATATTTTGGCTATTACTTTTACTAAAAAAGCAACTAACGAAATGCGTGAACGCCTTGAACATGCAATTGGTGATGAGGCTAAACTTGTTCATATTTCTACGATTCATTCCCTTTGCGCAATGATTTTACGAAAAGATGCCCCACTTATTGGCTATGAAAGAAACTTTGAAGTCATTGATGAAGACGATCAAATCAAAGCTTTAAATGAAATTTACAAAAAAGAAGATATTAACAAAAATGTTATTTCCCCTAAAGTTGCCATTAAAGCTATTGGTGATTATAAAAATAAATCATGTTTAGAACTTGTTGGTCTTTTAGAAAAAGTATATGAAAAATATCAAGCATATTTGCAAGAACATAATATGATGGATTTTGAAGATCTTCTCGTTTTAACCGAAAAATTATTTACGGAACATCCTAATGTTTTACAATTTTATCAAAATGAATTTCAATATGTTTTAGTAGATGAACTTCAAGATACGAATGCCATTCAATATGATATTGTAAATTATATATGTAAGAATCATCATAACATTTTCGCTGTAGGCGATGATGATCAAAGCATTTACTCTTTTAGAGGTGCTAAAATTGAAAATATGATGAAATTTAGAGAAGACTATCAAGGTGCTAAAATCATCAAATTAGTTCAAAACTATCGTTCAACTAATATTATTTTAAAAGGTGCTAATGCCCTTATCAAAAATAATAAAATCAGAGAAGAAAAAGAACTCTTTAGTAATATCGCAGGTTCAAAAAGTGATGTCATTGTTCAAGAAGCATATTATTATGAAGATGAAGTCCGTTATGTTGTTAATGAAATTGCTTCCCTTGTTCGTCATGACGACTATAGTTATCATGATATTGCGGTATTATATCGTAATAGTGCTTTATCACGTAATTTTGAACTAGCTTTTATTCAAGAAAAGATTCCTTATAATGTTTATGGAAGTTTTTCTTTCCTTAAAAGAAAAGAAGTAAAAGATATTATTAGTTACTTACGTTTCATCGCTTCTCCTTCTAAAATTTTACACTTTAAACGTATCATTAATGTTCCAAGTAGAGGCGTAGGGGAAAAGACGATTGAAAAATTGCAAGACTATATGCAAAAATATAATTGCGATATTTTAGAATCAATTGATTATTTTAAAGAAAATAACGCGACATCTAAAACCGAAGCATTAGTTAAATTTAAACAAATGATTGAAGACTTAATTGAGGCTTTAAATAAAATGCCATTACCTGAATTCTTTGATTATATGCTTGATAAAACCGGATATTTAGAAATGTTAAAAGCAGAAGCTGAAATTGATGAAACTAATAGAATGGATAATGTTAAAGAATTTAAATCGATTTTATATCAACTTGAATATGACAATTTAGAAAGTGATCTAAGCCCAGCTGAAAAGCTTGAAATAGGACTTGATGACTTATTACTCGATACTTCAACAATTGATGATCATAATAAAGATGGAGTTATTTTATCAACTATTCATTCGGTTAAAGGATTAGAGTTTAAAGCTGTTTTTGTCATTGGATTAGAAGAAGGTATTTTCCCATCAATTAGAGAAGAAGTTGATATGGAAGAAGAAAGAAGAGTAGCTTATGTTGCTTTTACACGAGCTAAAGAGCGCCTTTATTTAACTTGTGCGACAAGAAGACTAATATATGGTAGATTAGTTCGTAATGCTAAATCACGTTTCTTAATGGAATACTTAAATGCAGAAGAAGTTAAAGAAGCAGTAAGTGAAGAAAAAGAAGTTTTATCCCAAGGAACAATTGAGGTAGGATCAAGGGTTAACCATAAGTTTTTTGGTAAAGGAATTGTCATTAGCAAAGATGATAAATATGTTCAAATTTTATTTGATAAAGATAATTCAATCAAAAAGATTGCTAAAGACCATCCAACTCTTGTAAAAATTGCTTAAGTGAAAAAAACTGTTATTTTAATTCATGGTTATTTAACAACAAAAGATGATTTTAATAAACTAGAAAAAACTTTAATTAATTATTATGATTATGTTGTTTTACTAGATTTACCAGGACATGGTAAGTATCATCGTATGAAAGATTTTACCGTTTGTGCGGTTCTTAATTATGTTGAAAAAACACTGGAATTTTATCTTGCAAGAAGTAGTGTTGATGTAATTGGGTATTCACTAGGTGGAGCACTTGCGCGTTACTTATGTCTTAAGTATCCGGCAATTAGTAAAGCGGTTTTACTAGCACCATCTAATTATTATTTTAATTTTTCGGTGCCATTTAAACGGCATCAATATATAAAAAGTGCTACTAATAAGCAAGAAAAAAAGACCTTTAAACAAAACCTTAAAACAAACGATAAAATTGCCCATTATATTTTAAGACATTATTTATTAAAAAAATTTACGCTTAAAAATGGCGTTACCTTTTGTAAATTAATTAAAAGAATTAATCAAGCACCACTAGATAGTAAAGTTAAAACTTTAATCATTTATGGAATGGTTGATGAACTTGTTCCATTAAAATCAGTGCGTTTTTGTTTTAATAATTGTAGCAATCCTCAAAAAGAACTAGTGCTATTAGATGGTGTTGGTCATGTGTTATTGCTTGGGGCAAAAAACTTTGAAATTGTTCAAAAAATTAAGCAATTCTTAAATGAATAAATAAATTAGGTGAAAATATGAATGAACAAGATATCCAAAAGCGGATGAATTATTTAGTTAATATTTTAAATCAATATAATTATGAATATTATGTTTTAGATAATCCGACCGTTGATGATAGTGAATATGATAACTTAATCAAAGAGCTTGAAAACTTAGAAAATAAATATCCAGCCTTTGTTCGAAATGATAGTCCCACCAAGAAAGTTGGGGCTTTCTTAAAGACGGATTTAGAAACAATTGTTCATGATAGTCCAATGATGTCTTTAGGTGATGTCTTCAATAAGGAAGAACTAAGAGAATTTGATGATAAAATTCGTAAAGTTACGCCTTATTATACATATGTCGTAGAACTTAAAATTGATGGTATTGCCTCAACTGCTCATTATGAAAATGGCCTTTTTACCCTTGGGGCAACAAGGGGTAATGGGACAGTTGGAGAAAATATCACCAAAAATATGTTGACAATTGAAAACTTACCTAAGGTTTTAAACGATCATGTAACAATCGAGGTAAGAGGCGAAGTATATATGAAAAAGTCTGTTTTGACCGAGCTTAATCAAGCAAGAGAAAAACAAGGCTTACCGCTTTTTGCCAATCCACGTAATGCGGCTGGGGGAAGTTTAAGACAACTTGATGCAAGCATTACTAAAATGCGTAAGTTAAACCAATTTGCTTATACAATTGTTAATCCTCAAGCTTATGGCATAACTTCGCAACTAGATGCTTTAAAATATTTACAAGAATTAGGCTTTACGGTCAATCCTTATTTTAAACATTGCCAAAACATAGAAGAAGTTATCGATGCTATTAGTTATTATGATGATTTGCGCAAAACTCTTGATTATGCAACCGATGGTATAGTAATCAAAGTTAATGAATTTGGTTTATATGATGAAATCGGTTATACCGTTAAAGTTCCTAAATGGGCTATTGCTTATAAATTTCCAGCTGAAATGGTAACAACCAAGTTAAAAGATATTATTTTTACAGTTGGTAGAACCGGTAAAATTATTCCTAATGCGGTTTTAGATCCTGTATATATTGCGGGGACCTTAGTATCTAGAGCAACGCTTAATAATGAAGATTTTATTAAAACAAGAGATATTAGAGTAGGTGATTTTGTTAGAGTTAGAAAAGCTGGAGAAATTATTCCTGAGGTGGTTGATGTTGACCTATCAAGAAGATCACCTGATTTAGTGCCTTTTACAATGCCTCTTACTTGTCCAAAATGTCATAGCCCTATTCAAAAAGATAATAGTGATGTTTTATATTATTGTTTAAATCCTGAATGTGGTGGAAGAATCTTAGAAGGTATTATTCACTTTGCTTCGAAGCCCGCAATGGATATTGATGGACTTGGTGAAAAACAAATTGAACAACTATATCAAATGGGGTATTTAACTGATGCTACTGATATTTATCTATTAAAAAATTATCAAGAAGAATTATTAACGATTGAAAGATTTGGAAAGAAAAAAGTTGAAAACTTATTAAAAGCCATTGAAGATTCTAAAAATAATTCCCTTGATCGCTTTATTTTTGGTTTAGGTATTAGATTTATTGGCGCAAAGGCTGCTAAAGTATTAGCCAAAACTTATGATTCAATTGAAGATGTTAGTAAGGCTCGTTACGAAGAATTATTAGCATTAGATGATTTTGGTGAAGTTATGGCAAAAAGCATTGTAGACTATTTTGCCAATCCAGTTCATTTAGAATTAATCAACAAATTCATCAGTTTAGGCGTAAATCCTCAAAAAACCAAACAAAATGAGGATCAAAAATTATTAGGAATGACTTTTGTTTTAACCGGAACCTTAGAAACTTTTTCTAGAGAAGAAGCATCAAGTTTAATCGAATCATTAGGTGGTAAAACCTCCAGCAGTGTAAGCAAAAAAACTACTTATGTTTTAGCCGGTAAAGAAGCTGGTAGTAAACTTACTAAAGCCCAAGAACTAGGAATTAAAATTATTAACGAAGAAGAATTTAAACAAATGTTATAAACCAAAGTGGTTTGAAAGGAAACATATGAATAACGAAAAGATTATTATTAAAGGTGCAAGAGAAAACAATTTAAAAAATATTAATCTTGAAATTCCCCGTAATAAATTAGTTGTTATGACTGGTGTATCAGGTTCTGGTAAAAGTTCCCTTGCTTTTGATACAATATATGCGGAAGGACAAAGACGTTATGTAGAAAGTTTATCAGCTTATGCTAGACAATTTTTAGATAACGTTGATAAACCTGATGTGGATTCAATTGAAGGCTTATCTCCGGCAATTTCGATTGACCAAAAAACAACGAGCAGAAATCCTCGTTCAACTGTTGGAACGGTTACGGAAATATATGACTATTTAAGACTACTTTATGCTCGAATTGGAAGGCCTGTTTGTCCTAATCATCATATTGAAATTACTTCCCAAACCATTGAACAAATGTGTGATAAAGTTTTAAGTTACGAAGAAGATGCGAAAATTATGATTTTATCACCGATTGCTCAAAATCGTAAAGGAACCTTTGAAAAAACCTTAGAATTACTGCGAAAAGATGGTTATTCCAAAGCTATTATTGATGATGAAATGTATGAGCTAGATGAAGAAATCAATCTTGATAAAAATAAAAAACATAATATTTTAGTTGTTGTTGATCGAATTAAATTACATCAAGATGTAAGAAGTAGATTATATGAATCACTAGAGGCTGCTTGTAACTTATCAGAAGGGGTTATCTATGTTGATATTGATGGTGAAAGATTACTTTTTTCAGAACATTATGCTTGCCCTTATTGTGAATTTACCGTTGGTAAATTAGAGCCTTCTCTATTTTCCTTCAACTCGCCGATGGGCGCTTGTCCTAATTGCCATGGTTTAGGTTTTGTTTCCACAATTGATCCTAATTTATTAGTCACTGATGAAAATTTATCGATTGCAGATGGGGCTATTAGATATCTTAAAAATATCATATTTACGGAAAATCTCGAATGGCAAATGTATAAAGTTTTATTTGAATATTATCAAATTGATCTTTTTAAACCATATAAAGACTTAACCGATGAACAAAAAGATATTATCTTTAATGGCTCTAAAGAACCAATTAAATATGAAATTCATTCTAGTGGTGGTATTACAATGCGTAAAAATAAACCAATTGAAGGTTTAGCTACGCTTATTACCAGAAGATATGCCGAAACATCATCCTCAATGCAAAGAGAATATTATGGCTCATATATGAAAGAATTAACTTGTCCAATATGTGGTGGTAAAAGATTATCTGAAGTAGCATTATCAGTTAAAATTGGCGGAAAAAATATTCATGAATTTACTGAAATGTCAGTTATTCAAGCCCTTGATTTTATTGATCAATTAAAGTTATCGGCTTTAGAAGAAAAAATAGGTAACTTAGTTATCAAAGAAATCAAAAATCGCCTTGCTTTCTTAAAAGAAGTAGGACTTGAATATTTAACTTTATCACGAAAAGCTGGAACGCTTTCTGGTGGAGAAGCTCAACGTATTAGACTTGCAACCCAAATAGGTTCTAAATTAACCGGAGTTTTATATGTCCTAGATGAACCATCAATTGGCTTACATCAAAGAGATAATCATAAATTAATTAACGCTTTAAAAGAAATGCGTGATTTAGGCAATACTTTAATTGTAGTTGAACATGATGAAGAAATTATGCATGAATGTGATTATATCGTTGATATTGGTCCATATGCGGGTGTAAATGGTGGATATGTTGTTGCAGCAGGCACCAAAGAAGAAATTATGAAAGCCGAAAACTCCCTTACTGGTCAATATTTAAGTGGAAAAAGAAAAATAGAAGTTCCCAAAACAAGAAGAAAAGGCAGTGGCAAATCTTTAATTATTAAAGGTGCATGCGAAAATAATCTAAAACATATTGATGTAGAAATACCTTTACAAAAATTAGTTTTAGTAACAGGGGTATCAGGTTCTGGTAAATCAACTTTAGTTAACGATATTTTATATAATAAATTAGCTAATTATCTTTATAAATCTAGAGTTGAAATTGGTAAGCATGATGAAATTATTGGTCTAGAAGAAATCGATCGGGTTATTAATATTGACCAAGCCCCAATTGGAAGAACACCAAGAAGTAATCCTGCAACCTATACGGGGGTGTTTGATCCAATTAGAGATTTATTTGCGACCACAATTGAGGCTAAAAAACGTGGTTATACGAAGAGTCGTTTTTCCTTTAATGTTAAAGGTGGTAGATGTGAATCATGTGGTGGTGATGGCGTAATTAGAATCTCAATGAATTTCTTGCCCGATGTTTATGTGCCATGCGAGGCATGTCATGGTTCTCGATATAATCGTGAAACGTTAGAGTGTAAATATAAAGACAAATCAATTGCGGACGTATTAAATATGACCGTTGATGAGGCCACCCAATTTTTTGCTAATATTCCTTCAATTTATCCGAAAATTAAAACAATGCAAGATGTTGGCCTTGGTTATGTCAAACTTGGCCAAAGTGCAACTACTTTATCAGGTGGTGAAGCACAAAGAGTAAAACTTGCTAGTGAACTTCATAAAAAAGTTACCGAAAAGACGCTCTTTATCTTTGATGAACCAACAACAGGATTACATTCATATGATGTTGATCGCCTAATGAAGATGATTCAAAATATTGTTGATTTAGGTGCTAGTGTCGTAATTATTGAACATAACCTTGATGTCATAAAACTGGCCGACTACATTATTGATTTAGGCCCTAATGGTGGGGATGATGGTGGTCAAGTTATCGCAACAGGCACACCTGAGGAGTTAATGATGCAACCCCAATCTTCAACTGGTTATTTTTTAAGAAAAGTTTTAGTTGGTGAATGGAGTAAAAATAATAACATATAAATAACTAAAAAAGTTTAAGACCATCTTAAACTTTTTTTTATGATATGAAAATTTAAACTTTTTAAAATAATTATAAAAAAATAAATATCACATAAAATATGAATAGCAAAAAAGACAAAAAGAAAAAGGAGATATGGTATAATGAATCTAGTAGCAATTGCGATTTTATCAATTATGATGCTATGGTTTTGTTTTGATATGATGTTAAATACCCATCAATATCGATCATCAAAAATATTAATTTATCTTGTAATATATATTCTACTTGGCTATTTTGTCTTATTTGATCGGGATAACTTAGCGACTAATCGATATACAAATGGTTTATATATTACTAAATGGATTAAATTAATTTTTACGAGTCGCATTGTTTTTATTAATTTAGTTGGTAATATTTTTTTATTTATCCCCTTAGGAATGCTTTTAAAGTATTTAAAACTTCTCCCCCTTAAAGCTTTTTTAATTGCTTGTTTAATTATTTTACTAATTGAAAGTGCTCAGTATCTAACCAAAAGGGGAATTTTTGATTTACTAGATATAGTTTTAAATATGATCGGAGTTATCATTGGATATATATGTATAAAAAAAGTTAAAACGAAAGAGTCAACCAACTTAAAAACAAATCAAGTATAAAACTTTAAGAAAGGATTAACATATGGATATTTTTCATCGCTTAGTCTTATATTTAACTGAGTTAAGACCAAAATTTGATCCTGATTCAGCGATTGCTTTTGAAATTTTTAATCATCCTGTTAGATGGTATGCCATCATTATTTTAACCGGTGCTTTAATAGTTGCTTTATATGGATATTATCGTTTTGCTAAACCATTAGGCGTTAATAGTGATACCGTTTTTACCGGTTTTGTTTTAGGCCTTTTCTTTGGTATTTTAGGTGCAAGACTATATTATGTTATTTTTGATGCATCTAATGGTGGTTATTATGCTAACTTATGGGAAGTCATTTATCCTGGTGATGGTGGACTTGCTATTCATGGTGGCGTTATTGGAGCAGCTATTTTCGTTATTATTTATTGTAAAATTAAACATGTTAAATTAATTTATATTTTTGAAATTGTTATGCCGCTTATTATGTTTGCACAAGTAGTTGGTAGATGGGGAAATTTTGCCAATCAAGAAGCATTTGGTGGCCTTGTAAAAGTTGCTGGACTTAATATAAATGAGCTTACTTCAACTACCGTTTTACCTGATGATATTCTTCAAGCTCAGCGTGATGCATTATCACATTTATTAGTCCCTAAATTCATAATTGATAGGATGTATGTAGAACACAATGTAGCAGAAGGATGGATTTGTCCAGGATATTATTATCCAACTTTCTATTTTGAATCACTTGCTAATTTATTTGGTCTTACAGTCTATATGATTGTAAGAAAATATTGGAAAAAAGTAGTTGTTGGTGATGGTATTAGTTTTTATTTAATATGGTATGGAATTGTGCGATTCTTCATTGAAACTATGCGAACTGATCCACTTGTAATTGGTAATACGGGTATTAAAATTGCTGAAGTAGTTTCTGGCTGTTGTATTGTGGCAGGACTTGCCTTTATGATTATTCGCCGAATTGTTAAATATAAGATGATTCCATGTAAAGAGGCACTTTATTCAAAAGAATCATCACTCATGGAAGAAGGATATGAAACGCCAATTGAACCTTACTTCTTTGAAAAAATTATTAATTTCTTTAAGAAGAAAAAGCAAAAAGATTCTAATAATGAGGATACATCAAATGAGGATACATCAAATGAGGATCAACCAGGCGAATAAAGTTCTTATTTTTGACTGTGATGGAACTGTTTTAGATACTTTTTTGTTAATTGAAAAAACGGTTTTTAAAACTTTTGAAATTATGCGACCAGAGTATCATTTAACTCTTGATGAGGCACATCGCTTTTTTGGCCCTTTATTAGATGATACTTTTAAGATGTATGCTAAAGATCAAGCAGATTTACAAGCTTTAATTAATTGTTATCGTAAAATTAATGATGAATTAATGAGTAGTTATATCAAAGCTTATGATGGTATGGAAGCTTTACTCAAAACATTAAAAAAACAAGGTTATCTTTTAACCATTGTTTCTAATAAAGTAACCGAATCCGTAATGATGGGACTTAAAATTTGTCATCTTGATAAATACTTTGATTTAATTATAGGTGCAGAAAAAATGCAAGCAGCTAAACCTAATCCTGATGGCATCTATCAAGTTTTAAAACACTATCATACGAATGAGGCAATAATGATTGGTGATAGTATCATTGATATTGAAACTGGTCAAAATGCCAATATCAAAACCATTGGTGTTACGTGGTGTAAAACAAAAAGAATAGACTTCGAGAAACATAACGCAAGTTATATCGTTGATGAACCACAAGAAATATTAAGGATTTTAGGAGAATAATTTTATGTATGATGTAATAATATGTGGTTCAGGACCAGCAGGAATGTCCGCTGCATTAACACTTAAGCGTGCTAATCTTGATATTATGATTATTGAAAAAGAAACTCCCGGTGGTAAATTAAATATTGCAATGCAAATTGATAATTATCCTGGATGCGTTGAAAATATTGGTGCCGACTTAGCCATTAAAATGTATAAACAGACTAAAAAATTTCAAATACCATATAAATTCTCCGAGGTAATTAAAATTGAAAAAAGAGCTGATGATACTTTTATTGTGCATACAAAAAAGGCTAGTTATGAAACTAAAAAAGTCATTTGGGCAGCTGGCTCGATTGCTAAATTATTAAACGTTAGAAACGAGAAAGAATTTGTTGGTCGTGGTATTAGTTATTGTGCAGTATGTGATGGTAGTTTTTATAGTGAAAAAGAAGTTGTTGTAATTGGTAGTGGCAATTCGGCTTTAGAAAGTGCTTTATATCTTGCAAGAATTTGTCGCAAAGTCACCATTATTGCAAGAGGCAACGAATTACATGCGGAAGAATATCTAATTGATAAAGTTAGAAAAAATCATAAAATTAAAATATTAGAAAATTATGAAATTACTGGTTTTGATGGTAATCAATTATTAGAAAAAGTATGTATCAAACATGTCCATGATGGTTCAACTCAAGAACTTTTCGTTGATGGTGCATATATATACATAGGCTTTATTCCATCTTCTGTTATTCTTGAAAACTTTAATATCTTAGATGATAATAAATATATCAAGGTTGATAATAATTGTGAAACAAAAATAAAAGGATTATATGCAGCAGGGGATTGCATTTCTAAAGAAATTAAACAAATAATTACAGCTGTTTATGATGGAATGATCTGTGCTTCTGCTATTATAAAGAATATTTAATATGAGTTTTGCTAGTGAAGTAAAAAAAGAATTACTTTCTTTAGAAGATGAAAGTAAAGAAACGCAAAAAGCAATGTTACTAGGTATTTTACAAGGTAGTAGTAGCATTGTTATTAGTCAAAGTAAACCCAAAATTGTTGTAAAATCATATATACTTTCCCTCATTCAAAAAGCGAATTTTATTTTAAAACAAGACTATGATATTGATACAACCATTAAATATAATACTGAAAAAAACATTAACAAATTAAAATATTATTATTTAGAAATCAACACTTATGTTAACGAAATCATTAAAGAATATAATCTTTCACCACTAGTAGAGTTAAAAATGACACATCCCCTTTTACAAAATTCTACTTGCCGGAATGCTTTTGTTAGAGGCATGTTTATTGCGAAAGGTTCAATCAATGATCCAAGAAAAAATTGTTATCATTTTGAAATATCTTGTAAAAGTTTAGAACTTGCTCAAATCATTCAAAAAATTGTAATGAATAGTCAAATTACTAATGCTAAAATTAAAGTTAGAAAAACAAGTTATGTCGTATATATTAAAAAAAGTGAAGAGATATCTTCAATGCTTGCTTTAATTGGTGCCGCAAGCGGAGTTTTTTACTTTGAAGATTCACGCATCTTTCGTGACTTTTCTAATATGGCAAATCGGGTAGCTAATTGTGATTTGGCCAATGTAAAAAGAACAACGCTTGTTGCAAGAAAGCAATTACAAATGATTAAACATTTAAAAAGAATTGATAAATTTGATACAATGCCAGTCCGACTTCAAACAATTGCGTTAATGCGTGAAGAATATCCAGAATCAACCCTTGAAGAATTAAGTGAATACTCAAGTAACCTTTTTGGTAAAAAATTATCCAAGTCAGGTATTAGTCATTGTTTCCAAGATTTACTTCGGTATTATGAAGAAGTAACAAAGAAAAATATCTAAAAATTACCTTTTCCCCTTTATAAAAGTAAAATGTGGGTATAAATGTGGGTATAATGTGGGTATAAATGTGGGTATAAAATTATTTATTAAAAAAATTAATTAATTTTAGAGAAAGGATTTTAGGTAAATTTCCTAATATAGTATAAATTATGTATGAGGATATCGTATCACCTAATCAAGATTTAACATTTACTGATTTTGCGATTTTTGCTAAATACAAATATTTAGAAGTTGAAAATAAAGAAATAGCCTTAGGAATTAAAAATACCAATGGACTATATACTAATTTAGGATTATTACTTTCTGATCAAAATCCTTACATTGTAAAAACGGCAATATATGATCAAAATTTAGATTTTAAAATTAAAAAAGAATATACAGGTTCAATTATTTTCATTTGTGATCAAGTATTAAAATTTGCAGAAGCACAGAATATTATTTCTGCTAAAATAATTCCTGGTAAAGCCCAAAGGGTAGAAACTGAATCATTTCCGGGTTCATCATTAAGAGAGGCTATTTTAAACGCTTTTGCTCATGCTGATTATTCATGGGCTAGTAATATAAAAATTGAATTTTTTGAAGACAAATGTGTTATTACTTCGCCAGGTGGAATTTATGATGGAACTTTCGAAGAAATAATGAAGGGTAAGCAAACTTATCGGAATCCTAAATTAGTAAATATTTTATATAGATTAAAATTTATTGAAAACTATGGTACAGGTTTACCACGTATTATTAATGCCTACAAACCATATAATAAAGCGGTTTATTGGGATATTACCTTTAATTTCTTTAGAGTTGAATTACCAAATTTAAATTATAATGATGAAAATAACAATAAAAATGTTGATGTTAAATTAAATAACATCAAAGAAATAATATTAAAAGAAATTGCCGCTAATCCCAATATTACTTATGCTAAACTTGCAATAAAACTTAATAGATCAGAAGAAACAATTAGAAGAAATATAAAAGTTCTTACTGAAAAAGGTTTATTAAAAAGAGTAGGTTCTAAAAAAGAAGGATACTGGGAAATACAAAAAATAGATTAACAAATTAATATAAACTAAAAAATTAAAGACCTTTTTAGGCCTTTAATTTTTTTACATAAACTTGTTATGCATCGTAACTATGCTTATAGGAATACTCTTTATCTTCATCAGGAATAGCCCAAGCTACTGCAGCAATCACTGCGGCAATACCTACAATTGAATATATAATACGCGAAATAATTACGCTAAATCCATCAAATAGGAATGCAACAAGGTTAAAGTCAAATAGACCAACTAATCCCCAGTTTAAGCCACCAATGATTAAGAATACTAAAGCTATATTTCGTAATATTTTCACAATAAATTACCTCCTATTACAAATTTACATTATTATTTTAACCGAATATCATAAAAATACTAGTGGTAAAAAATAGTGAATAATTAAAAATTTATTATTATTTTTGTAATTTTTTTGTTATAGAATGAATAAAATCTAACAAGTGAGGTAATGCTATGAAAAAATTAATATTTAGATTATGTTTGTTGCTATGTTTATTTATAACGGGACTTTTTATTACAAGTTGTAAAAAAAACAAACCAGTTGAACAAACTTTTCCAGAAATTGTTAACAAATTAAAAAGTTACAAATTAAAAGGTAAATTAGAATCCAATTTTCCAAGTGGCACAAAAGAATGTAATATTACTACTTATTATAAATCTCCTAATTTATATCGAGTAGAATTACAAAATCCCAATACGATTGAAACTCAAATAATGATTAAAAACGAAAATGGTGTATTTGTACTTGTTCCAAGTATCAATAAAACATTTAAAGTAAATTCATCATGGCCAACTAATTCTAGTTATCCATATTTATTACAATCAATTAGTAATGACATAATTACTGATAATAATATGATAACCACAAAAGAAGGAAATAATACTATTTTAGAATTAAAAGCAAAGTTATTTAATGGTGATGAAAATACAATTCAAAAAATTATTTTTGATGAAAATAAAATGCCTAAAGAAGTTTTAATTTACGATAGCAATCGTAATCTTTTAAGCCGATTTGTGGTTGAATCAATCGAAACTGATTTAGAAATTGATCCATCAATTTTTAAAGCCACGGAATCATTAGAAACTTTAAATGTTTATTACAAAGAAAATCCCTTAACTTATGAAAGAATGGTTAATTATCCTACTTATTATCCAGAAGGAACTTCCCTTAAAGAAGAAGCTATTACGGGTGATACGCTTAATAAATTTGCGGTAATGAAATTTGGCGGAACATCTAATTATACGATTATTCAAAAATTTATTAATGATGATGATATGCCAACGGTTGAATATGTTAATGGTGATATATATGTTATGGGTGGAGTTTTTACCTTTATTAATTCTAATAATATTACTTTTTATTCAGAAGGAATCCAATACACCATTGCTTCTAATGAAGTTGAAGTCTTTGAGATGATTAAAATGGGTGAATCATTAAAGACATCAGATATTAAGTAATATAGTAAAAAAGTCAACAAATATTTTAAAAAATGAGAATCATTTTGTTTTCTCATTTTTTTAGTTTACAAAGATATAATTTTGGACAAATTAGTAAAAATAAGTTATAATATTAATGGTGATAAAAAATGTTAGAAGAATTTTATCAATTAAAAGATCCTAAATCAGTTGCTTTTTCTAAAAAAATTACACCAACTAAAATTCCTTTTTTAGGAATTAAAATACCTCTAATTAAAACATTTGTCAAAAATCATGATATTACTTATAATCTTTTAGATCAAATACCATTAAATCAATATGTTGAACAAGATGTTTTATATGGAATGTTTTTAAATAAATTAGGTAAAATTAAAGATGAAAAGTATTATCATTATTTAATTAATTTTACTAAAAAATTAGATAATTGGTTAACATGTGATACTTTTGTTTGCAACACTAATTTTAAGAAAAATGAATATCAAACACTACTTACAATAATTCAATATTTATTAAAACAAGATGATATGATGGTTCGTTGTGGTATAATTTTTTTGAATAAATACTTTGTTAAAGTATTACCATATGAAGAAATTTTATCGATGTTAAAAGATATTCAATATGGTAATTATTATATTGATATGGGATGCGCTTGGCTTATTTGTACAATGGCAAGTTATAATTTTGATTTATTATATGCACATTTAAATGAAATAAAAGAAATGTCTTTATCTGTATATCAAAAAGCTATTTCGAAAATGAAGGATTCTTATCGTATTACCTCTGAACAAAAATTGTCGATATAGCTCAGTAGGACAGAGCAATCGCCTCCTAAGCGATAGGTCGGAGGTTCAATTCCTCTTATCGACGCCATAAAAAGAAATATTCTGGTACTAAAAGGTATCAGAATTTTTTCTTTTAGCAAGCTTAAAAAAAGTTCCACGTGATACACCAATCAAATTAATTGCTTGATTACACGTTAACTCTTTATTTAGATATTTTTTTAAAATATCATTAGCACTAGTTGATAAAATAAGTTTAGGTCTACCAAACTTTATCCCTTTTTCTTTAGCAATTTTAATTCCTTCAGCTTGTCTTGTTTTAATATTAATTCGCTCATTTTCTGCCACAAAACTTAATAATTGTAAAACAATATCACTAATAAGTGTTCCTACTAAATTTTTATTATCAATTCTTGTATCTAAAAGAGGCATATCAAGCACCTTAATATCAGCTTTGATATCTTTAGTAATTCTAGTCCATTCATCAATAATCATTTTATAATTTCTACCAAGTCTATCAATTGATTTAATTACTAACAAATCGTTTTCTTTTAATCTTTTTATTAATCGTTGATAATTAGTTCGATTAAAATCTTTTCCTGATTCTTTATCAATATAGATATATTTATCATCACTAATAAATTCTTTGACCTCTTTATATTGTCGGTCAATTTTTTGTTCCTTGGTAGAAACTCTAATGTAAGCATAATTCATAAATAAAAAATCCTCCTATTTAAATAATAATTAATTATTATCTAAATAAGAGATTTAATCAAACGATTTATATTAAAAGTATAAAAAAGTATACTTTTTTATACTTCTTCTAAAACATAAATATTTTATCATTTATACTCATTTTTTGCAAGTATTTGTATATATTTTTATAAAAAAATGATAATTCGTGCCAAAAACAAAAAGTCAAAAAAAGTATACTTTTTTATACAAATCAAAAAGGAGTAATTTTATGAAAAAACATATTTTTAAAATTATAAGTATTTTTATTATTTTTATAATAATGTTTAATATTGTTGGTTGTAAAACGAAAAACGATAATCATCAACATGATTTAAAATATTATGAAAAAACGGAAGCAACATGCGAAACAGATGGTAATATCGAATATTGGAAGTGTACAACATGTAGCAAATACTTTTCGGATGCAAAAGGCGAAAAAGAAATAAGTGATGTAACAATAAAAAAATTACCTCATCAATATAGTAATATATTTGTATATAGTAACGAAGAACATGCTAAAGAATGTATAAACTGTTATAACACAGTTGATAAAGAAAAACATATCTTTGATGATAATGATAAATGTATTGTATGCGATTATCAAGATGTATTAAATTATAGATTACTTGATGATGATACATATGAAGTAATGGGTTTAAATAATAAAAATTTAATAAATATTATTATTCCAAAATACTATAACAATAAATTAGTAACAAGTATAGGAGAATGGGCCTTTGAAGATTGTCCAATTTTAGAAAGTATAACCATTCCATCGAGTGTCCAAAGTATAGGAGAAGGTGCCTTTAGTAAATGTCCAAGTTTAATAGATATAAATATTCAAAACCTTTCATCATGGTGTCAAATTGAATTTGCTGATAGACATGCAAATCCATTACAAAACGAACAAGCCATATTAAAAATAAATGGAGAAGAAATAACAACTATCACCGAAGATATGCTAGAAGGAGTAGCAGGAATCTCAAATTATGCTTTTTGTTATAAAAAATTACAAAATATAGAAATTTCACCCAATGTTATAAGTATTGGAGACAGTGCATTTGAAAATTGCATACAATTACAAAGTATAACCATTCCATCCAGTGTCCAAAGTATAGGTCATTTTGCCTTTTTAAGTTGTCCAAATTTAAAAGAAGTAAATATTACAAGTTTAGAGTCATGGTGCAAAATTAATTTTGGCGGTTATGCTGCCAATCCTTTATGTGAAGGAGCAGTATTAAAAATAAATGGAGTTGAAGCAATAAATATAACTGAAGATATGCTAGAAGGAATAACAAGTATAGGGGAGTATGCATTCAATTACAATAAATTACAAAGCATAGAAATACCTGCTAGTATTGAAATTATAAAAGAAAGAGCTTTCTTAGAATGCTCAAATTTAAAAGAAGTAAATATTACAAGTTTAGAGTCATGGTGCAAAATTAAATTTGGTGATTTTGATCACTATTATTTTGCCAATCCATTACAAAACGAACAAGCCATATTAAAAATAAATGGAGTTGAAGCAATAAATATAACTAAAAATATGCTAGAAGGAATAACAAGTATATCAAGATATGCCTTTTGTTATAAAAATTTGCAAAGCATAGAAATACCAGCTACTATTACAAATATAGGATATAGAACATTTAATAACTGCCCAAATTTATCAAGCATTATTGTAGATTCAAATAATCCTGTATATGATTCAAGAGATAATTGCAATGCCATAATCGAAACAAGTACTAATACATTAATAGTAGGATGCAAAGATACAATTATTCCAACAAGCATTACAAGTATAGGTTCATATGCCTTTTATGAGTGCATAAATTTAGAAACAATAACAATTCAAGAAGGAATTACAAGTATTGGAGAGAAAGCTTTCTATAATTGTAATCATCTAGATAATATAATAATACCTTCTAGCGTAATTAGCATAGGATTCGGAGCATTTGAAAATTGCATAAATTTAAAGGCTATGACAATTCCGTTTGTAGGAGATGGTAATGATAATACATATATTGGATATATATTTGGGGCAAATAATTATTCTTGGAATGATTATTTATTACCTAAAACATTAAAAGAAATTACTATAATAGGTGGTGAAAATATACATTCCTATGCTTTTGCAGGCTGTACAAATTTAACGAAAGTAATAATTCAAAAAAATGTCAAAAATATAAATGAAAGAGCTTTTTTTGATTGTAATGGTTTGCAAAGTATAACAATATCAGAAAGTGTCGAAAGTATAGGAGCTTTATCATTTTATAATTGTAAAGATCTAAGTGAAGTAAATATTACAAATCTAGCATCTTGGTGCCAAATCAAATTTGCTAATAAATCTGATAACCCATTATATGCTAGTAAACAAGATGGTAAACAAGTCGTATTAAAGATAAATGGAGAAGAAATAACAACTATTACCGAAGAAATGTTAGAAGGAGTAACAAGTATAGGTTATCATGCTTTTTTTGGCTGTACAAGTTTACAAAGTATAACATTTCCATCCAGTGTCACAAGTATAGAAGAAGATGCTTTTTTAGACTGTACAAATTTAAGTGAAGTAAATTTAATAAGTTTAGCAACATTGTTTAAAAATAATTTTCTATTAAACAATAAACAATTTGTATTAAAAATAAATGGAGAAGAAATATCGAATCTAACAACTATCACCGAAGATATGTTACAAGGTATAACTGAAATTCCAAGTAATGCTTTTAGAGGTTTAACAAGTCTTACTAGTATCACACTACCTACTACTATAACAAATATAGGACAAGATGCTTTTTCTGGCTGTACAAATTTAAAAGAAGTAAATATTACAAGTCTAGCATTATGGTGGCAAATCAGATTTGCTAATGAATTTGCCAATCCATTATCAAATGCACAAACCATATTAAAGATAAATGGAGAAGAAATAACAATTATCACCGAAGATATGCTAGAAGGAGTAACAGAAATCCCAAGTTATGCTTTTGCTGGATATAATAAATTACAAAGTATAACATTTTCATCTAGTCTAACAAGTATCGGACAAGATGCATTTAAAGACTTAACAAGTTTAACAGATGTAAATATTAAGACTCTAGCATCATGGCTTAAAATAAGTTTTAAAAACGAGTCCGCCAATCCATTATCAAACGAACAAGCCATCTTAAAAATAAATGGAGAAAAAATAATAAATATTACTGATGATATGCTAGAAGGAGTAATAGAAATTCCTAGTTATGCTTTTGCTGGATATAATAAATTACAAAGTATAACATTCTCATCTAGTCTCACAAGTATTGGACAAGATGCCTTTTCTGACTGTCCAAATTTAAAAGAAGTAAATATTACAAGCCTAGCATTATGGTGTCAAATCGAATTTGCTAATGAATTTGCCAATCCATTATCAAACGAACAAGCTATCTTAAAAATAAATGGAGAAGAAATAACAACTATCACCGAAGATATGTTAGAAGGAGTAACAGAAATCCCAAGTTATGCTTTTGCAGGATATAATAAATTACAAAGTATAACATTCTCATCTAGTGTCACAAGTATAGGAGAAGGTGCCTTTTATGACTGTCCAAATTTAAAAGAAGTAAATATTACAAGTTTAGCATTATGGTGTCAAATTGAATTTGAAAGTAGTTCTGCCAATCCATTATCTAATGCAGAAGTCGTATTAAAGATAAATGGAGAAGAAATAACAAATATAACATCAGAAATGTTAGAAGGAGTAATAAAAATCTCAAATTATGCTTTTGCAGGATATAATAAATTACAAAGCATAACCATTCCATCTAGTATGGCAAGTATAGGGGCAGGTGCTTTTTCTGGTTGTGCAAATTTAAAAGAAGTAAATATTACAAGTCTAACATTATGGTGTCAAATTGAATTTGAAAGTAGTTCTGCCAATCCATTATCAAATAAACAAGCCGTATTAAAGATAAGTGGAGAAGAAATAACAACTATCACCGAAGATATGCTAGAAGGAGTAACAGAAATCCCAAGTTATGCTTTTGCAGGATATAATAAATTACAAAGTATAACACTCCAATGTAATGTAACAAGTATAGGAAAATCTGCTTTTGCTAGCTGTCCAAATTTACAAAGTGTAACCATTTCATCTGATGTCACAAACATAGGAGAATCTGCTTTTTCTGGCTGTCCAAATTTACAAAATTTAACCATTTCATCTGATGTCACAAGCATAGGAGAATCTGCTTTTTCTGGCTGTCCAAATTTACAAAGTGTAACCATTTCATCTGGTGCTACAAGTATAGAAAAATCTGCCTTCAATAACTGTCCAAATTTACAAAGTGTAACCATTTCATCTGGTGTTACAAGTATAGGAGAATCTGCCTTCAATGGTTGTACAAATTTAAAAGAAATAAATATTACAAGTCTAGCATTATGGTGTCAAATCGAATTTGCTAATGAATCTGCCAATCCATTATCAAATGCAGAAGTCGTATTAAAGATAAATGGAGAAGAAATAACAAATATAACAGCAGAAATGTTAGAAGGAGTAACAAAAATCCCAAATTATGCTTTTATTGGATATAATAAATTACAAAATATAACCATTCCATCTAGCGTGACAAGTATAGGAAAAGGTGCTTTTTCTAATTGTACAAATTTAAGTGAAGTAATATTTGAAGATCCAAATAATTGGGAAGTAAATGGGAACATTTTATCTTCTAATGATTTAAACAATCCAGAGTTAGCCGCATCATATTTAACTGGCGAATATATAAGTTATGATTGGATTAAAATAAAAAATGAAAGGGAAAACTTTATAAAAAAACACATTTTTCAAATAATAAGTATTTTTATCGTTCTTATAATAATATTTATTTTAATTGGCTGCAAAATAAAAAAACATCTACATAATTTAAAACATTATGAAAAAACGGAAGCCAATTGTGAAACAGATGGCAATATTGAATAATCCAGAATTAGCTGCATTATATTTAACTGATGAATATATACAATATGATTGGAAAAAGCAAGAATAAATCAAACAAAAAGGTTGTTAATTGTTAACAACCTTTTTGTCATATAAATCTTGTGTTAATACCAAAATAACAATCAAAACAATCATAAAGTTAATAAAGAAATAACTAACATCAAAAAGTCCATATAATCCTGGTAATAACATTATCATAATTAAGAAAAGTTTTTCAATACTGAAGTTTTTTAATAAATAAAAGTATTTGAAAAATAGATGAATAAGCATCGCAACAAGACCAACAAGTCCTGCTGAATATAATGATTGTAAAAGGGTTGAATGACACCACTGATAATTGCCTTCTGCAACATCGATACGATAAACGAATCCAGCAAGCAATCCTCGACCAAAGATTAAATGTTCTTTAGCATCGTTTAAACATTTTAAATAAATTGCTTTACGACCGTTTAATTTACTAAAATCAATTTTGCTGAGGTATGTTTTAAGATAATTTGGTAAGTCAATATATTTTTTTATTGCAAGGGTAAAAATACAGATGATGATAATAAAACCAAGCGTGCTTGATAAAAAATAAATAATCTTTTTAGGCATTTTTTTATATATGAAATAAATAATGAAAAAGATATAAGCTAAAACAATGCCAAATAGACCTACCATTAAAGATCCTCTTGACATAAAAATTGTCATTGAACAAAAGGTAATCGTCGTGCAAAGTGGTGCTAAAATTAAGGATTTAACGGAAAACTTAAAATAGAAAATATAATAAAGTGGGGCAAGTAAAGTAAAAAGAAGCATTAAATCTAAATTATTACATATTCCCCATCCTACAAAGACTCGACTTTTGTACATAGTTTCTTTAATTAAAGAAAACTTTGCATCGGCACTAACAAAAATAGCAGCGTAACCTTGTAATTGTAAAAAGATACTAAAAATACAAAGCATAAAGATTATTTTTTCAAAATTAACCTTTTCAACGGTTGAACAAAAGAAGATGATTAAGGCTAAAAATGCTAAACAAATAATCAAAATCATCGGTAAACTTTTTAAATAATCAATTAAAGATGTGCCAATACCACTTAATAAAAGGGCTCCACAAATTAAGCAAAAGCTAAGAAAAAGGCGATGCAATTTGAGTTTTGGTTTAAATCTAATCGCATTAACGATAACACCAATGCCTAAAACAATTCCACCAACAATTAAAGGAATAGGAATCGTATATACATCAAATGGATGGGCAAAAATAAAAGGAATATAAAGAATAGCGACAATCACATTTAAAGTATTTTTGATGAGGCATAAATGTAAGCATAAAGCAATACTAATTAATATTAAACAAATACCTTCAAAAATTTGATAATTAAGATTAAAATGAATAAGAATATAACAAATTAACCAAACTAAAAAGGTAACCCCCGCAATAATAAAATGAGTAATTCTTTTCATAATGCACCTTCAAGTAAAAAAGATAGTCATATTTTATCATATTAACAAGAAAATTGCAAATTATCTTATAAAAAGAAGCTTATTTTGAAGCATAAAAAAATTATTTTTGACATAAGATTAAAAGTATGGTATAATTTTTTTACTATTAATAGAGGATACAGATGGGAATAATTGAATTATTATTGGTAAGTGTAGCCCTTGCAATGGATGCTTTTGCCGTATCAATTTGTAAAGGGGTTAAAATGACATCAATAAAAAAATTGCAAGTAGTTATTATTGCTCTTTTTTTTGGTGTTTTTCAAATGTTAATGCCTATTTTAGGTTGGCTTGTGGGAATGAAATTTGAAAGTTATATTAAAGAGTTCGATCATTGGATAGCTTTTATTTTATTAAGTATTTTAGGTATTAAAATGATTATAGAAACGTTTAAAAAAACCGATGATGAGGTTAAAAACCATTTTGATTTAAAAGAACTTTTTGTTTTAGCTATTGCTACAAGTATTGATGCTTTAGCAGTAGGTATTACTTTGGCTTTTTTAGATATTAATATTTTTCTAGCCAGCCTTACAATTGGTCTTGTAACTTTCGTTCTTTGTGTTATTGGTGTTTTGATTGGTAAATTTGTTAGAGGAAAATTGAACAATAAAGCTGAACTTTTAGGTGGTATTATTTTAATCTTAATAGGCACTAAAATTCTTTTAGAACATTTAGGCATTATTAATTTTTAAAATTATTCATAAAATGGCAAAATTTGACATATAATCCAATATATCAAATAAAGAATTGGTGTGATAGAATTGGATTATAAAAAAGAATTAGCAAATGTTATTAAAGAATACTTTAATCCAAGTAAAGTATTAAAGGTAACGCCTTATGGGGGCGGTTTAATTAATAGTACTTTTATAGTAGAATTTGTTGAAACAAAATATATATTACAAAAAGTTAATGATTATGTTTTTCCAAGTCCCATTGGGGTTATGTATAACATTAGTTTAATCACTAATTATATTAGAAGAAAAGTTATTTATGAAGGTAAAAATTATCGTAATGCCACTTTAACCTTAATTCAAACGATTGATGGTGAAAACTTTGCGATTGTTAATGATGAATATTGGCGCTGTTATACTTGTATTGATGGAATTACATATGATAATACAACTGATTTAGAAATCTTTTATCAAGCAGGTTTAGCCGTGGGCGAATTTCAAGAATTATTAGATGGCTTTCATCCAAAACTTTTAAGTGATAATATTAAAAACTTTCACAATACCCCTTATCGTTATGAACTCTTACTTACTAGTATAAAAAATGATTCCTATAATCGCTTGCGTGAATGCTATGAAGAAACGCTTTTTATTACCAAAAGAAGTGATAAATTAGATATTATTACAACCGCCTTAGAAAAAGAAATAATTCCTAAAAGAGTTGTTCATAACGATACTAAACTTAATAATATTATGTTTTCTGCCATGACCAAAAAAGCGATGTGTTTAATTGATTTAGATACGGTTATGAAAGGCTCACTTGTTTATGATTATGGTGATGCTTTAAGGCTTGGTGCATCCAATGCTAAAGAAGATGAAGTTGATTTAACCAAAGTTGTTATTAATTTTGCTTTAGTTAAAGCTTTTACTAAAGGCTTTTTAGAAGCAACTAAAAAGATTATTACTAAAGAAGAGATTGATTTATTGCTTGCGGGCTACTATATTATTACCATTGAATTAGGAATTAGATTTTTAACCGACTATCTTGATGGTGATAAATATTTTGCTTTAAACGAAACTCAAAAGAAATGCCGCCCTAAAATTAATTTAGAAAGAGCAAAAAACCAACTTAAACTTGCCAGTGAAATTGAAAAAAATTATCAATTACTAGATAAAATTATTAAAGATACTTTAAAAGAAATAGGATACGAGAAAGGAAAAAATTAATTATGAATAAAATAAAAAAAGTTGTAATACCTGTAGCAGGTAAAGGAACAAGATTTTTACCCATTACTAAAACTATTAGTAAAACCTTACTTCCAATTATTGATATACCGGTTATTCAATATCTTTTAGAAGAAGCAAGTAATGCTGGAATTAAAGATGCTTTAATTATTATCGGTTATAATCAAAATGATGTTATTAACTATTTTAATACTGAAAGCACATATGTCAAAAATTTAACTAAAGATTATGAAGAAATCAAATATATTAAAAAATTAAAGCAACAAATACGTGTTTCTTATGTTTTTCAAGAAGAAGCAAAAGGATTAGGCGATGCGATTAAACATGCTAAAGCTTTTGCCGATGACGATGATTTTGCTGTAATTTTAGGTGATGATTTTGTTTTTTCTAACGGCCTTAAAACATATGGTATAGGTAGCCTTTGTAAATATTATGCTAAAAAACCTAACTACTATTTAGGGGTTAAAGAAGTTTTGTTAAGTGAAACATCTAAATATGGAATTGTTAAACCAGAAAAAGAAATAACCAACAATTTTAAAATTAATGATATTATTGAAAAGCCTCAAGATAATCCGCCATCTAATATGGCCTGTGTAGGACGATATATCTTAAAAAATAGTATCTTTCACTACTTAGATGAAATCAAACCAGGGTATGGTGGTGAATTGCAATTAACAGATGCAATTGCTTTAGCCCTTCAAAAAGAAGATGTATATGCTACTTGTTTTGATGGGGTTAGATATGATGTTGGTAGTAAGATTGGATATGTTGAGGCAACCATTTCGGTTGCTCGCCAAAGAGAAGATTTAAAAGAAGAATTATCAAAGTTCTTAGAAAAGCTTAATTAATTAAAAACACTATTACAATCATAAAAAAGGATTTTTTAAATATGATGTAATAGTGATAAAATGAAGAGACGATTAAGAGATTTAATATATGGGATTTTACTTGGAATTAGTTGTATAATGCCGGGCTTTAGTGGTGGCACAATGCTTTTAATTTTAGGCATTTATCCTAAAATAACTAATAGTTTAGCAAATATAATTAAACACCCTTTAAAAGAAGGACGAAATTTATTTTGGTATGGGATAGGTTCAATAATTGGTGTTATCATTGGAACAACAACAATAGCTTTGATTTTAAACAAAGCCCCTCTTGCCATTGCAAGCTTTTTTGTAGGTCTAGTTGGTGCAACCCTTATCATCATTTTTAAAGATTTAAAACAGCATAAAATGAAATTTTTTGACTTTTTAGTCTATTTAATTTTTCTAGCACTTGGCTTGGTAATGGCTTTTTCGAATGAAATAGGTTTTAAAGTTTTCCAGTTTTCTAATTGTAATATTTTAACAATCTTATTAATTTTAGTGATTGCATCAATTGCAAGTGCAACTATGATTGTTCCTGCCGCAAGCGGTATGACGATTCTTTTAATCTTTGGCATGTATGATGATTTAATTATGGTTTTACAAAAAACTTTTGTTGGTATTATTATAGGTAATGGTAAATTGATAACTAGTAATTTATGGTTTATTATTCCTTTTGTAATAGGGATTATTATTGGTATTGTTGGCATTTCCAAAATTATATCCTATATCTTAAACAAACATGCATCAACATTTTGGTATGCTATTACCGCTTTATTATTTGTAAGTCCTTTAACGATTTATAAAAGTATTTATGAAGAAAAAATTTTACCCCATCTTGATACGTTTTACTTTGGAAGCACTACTTTAATCTTATGCATTGTATCGTTTTTGATTGGATTTTTGGGCTTAATTTTAATTGCCAAAAAAGCTCCTAAAAAATAGTATAAAAGTTGTTTTTTGCCTCATAATAATTTATAAGGAGGAATGTAAATGAAATTAAAAACAACTAATCAAAATGCCGTAAGTAATTTTTTTGATGATTTTTTCTCACCATATCCTTTTTCTAATTATTCTTATAAAAATACTTTTATGAGAGCTGATATTACAAAAAGAAAAGGTAATTATGTATTTGATATTGATATTCCAGGATATCAAAAAGATGACATTAAAGTGCAATTAAACGATGGCTATCTTAATGTTTGGGTTGATGCTACTAAAAGCTCAACACCAACTGATAGTGAGGATTGTCAGTGGCTTCATCAAGAAAGATTTAATGGCGAATATTCAAGAAGTTTTTATGTAGGCTGTTCAAATGAGACCAAAGCTAATGCAACTTATCATAATGGTGTTTTAACGGTTGTAATTCCCGAAGATGATACAACTTATAAAGATACTAGTAAATATATTAATGTTGAATAATTAAAAAAAGTATATAAGGAATGACTAACTAAAATTAGTTTGTTCTTTATATACTTTTTTCTTAAAAAGAAGGTTTAAAGCATATTGAAAAAAATAAAAAAGAAAATATGTTATAATAAACAAGAGGTGATATGATGAGTTTCATTCCAACCAATATCAAAGTTTTACGTGAAGAAGCACGAATTACCCAAGAAGAATTCGCTGAAAAACTTGCGGTTAGCCTTGAAACCGTTAAACTTTGGGAAAAAGGTAAACTAACTCCAACCAGTGAAGAGATTAGTCGAATGTGTCCGATTTTAAGAATTCATGAAGAAGATTTTTTAGAAAGAGACATTTTAAGTGAAAGAAATAATGCAGGAAGTAGAATGAAAAAAAATGGTAATCGTTCGACTTATGATTGGTATTATGGAAATAGAGTTAATTTTGCTTTTTATTTATCATATTTAATTGTGATTCCGCTTGTGATTGTTATCAGTCTTTTAGTAATTGGTAATATTACCAAGCCATTAGTTGAAGAAGGTCTTATTTCTAATAGCTATAAGATTGGTTATCAAATAATTATAACATATCTAATTGAAGGCTTTATTAGTGGAATCTATTTAGTAGTATATATATTCAAAAGAAAAATTTTACGATTTCAGTGGTGGTTTATTTTTTGGTTATCACCAGCTATTGCAATCATAACTTTGGTATCTGGCTTTTTAATGATTGGCTTTTATGGTTATGCTTTTTATCGTGCTATTATTAAAAAAGGAAAAAATCATTAGGGGGATATTATGAAAAAAACAATTATTGCTTTAATGTATGATTTTGATAAGACACTTTGTGCTAAAGATATGCAAGAATATAGTTTCATTCCAAGTGTTGGAATGGAAGCTAATGAATTTTGGCAAGAATCAGATAATATTGCAACTAAAAACAATATGGATAAAATCTTATCATATATGTTTTTAATGATTAAAGCCGCAAAAGATAAAGGTTTTTCTATTACTAGAGAATCATTTATGAATTTAGGTAAAGATGTTGTTTTTCTAAGAGGAGTTAAATCGTGGTTTTCTAGAATTAATGAGTATGGTAAATCATTAGGTGTTGAAGTAGAACATTATATTTTATCATCCGGTTTAAAAGAAATTATTGAAGGAACTAAAATTGCCAAAGAATTTAAAAAGATTTATGCTTGTGAATTTCATTATAACAAAAGTGGTAATGCGGACTGGCCTAAACAAGTTGTTAATTACACAACTAAAACACAATTTATTTTCCGGATTTCCAAAGGCGTTTTAGAACAATTAGAAGATAAAAAATTAAATAGTTTAATTAATCCTAATGAAAGAAGAATCCCTTATCGTAATATGATTTATATAGGTGATGGCTTAACGGATGTTCCTTGTATGAAACTTATTAAAGTAAGAGGGGGAGAATCAATCGCTATTTATCATCACGACACTTTTGATACTGCTAAACGATTATTTAATGATGGTCGTGTTGGTTATGTTTGTAAAGCCGATTATTCAAGTGGTTCACAGTTAGAAAAGGTTGTGCAATTATTAATTCATCAAATGGCTTTAACAAGTCAATTAATTGATTTACATGATGAACAAGCAGAAGAGTTGGCATAACTATGAAAAATGATGAAATTATTGAGCAAATTAAGCACAATTTAACAGGAGCTAAAGAAACTGATGTGATATATCTTCAAACAGAACTTGCGATATATCGTCAAATGAAAAATGATGAAGTTACTTATGCTATTGCTAATATGCTATTTCAATATTTAGATCCAGCCATAAAACAACGCCTTGATTTAAAAACCCATGCGGTTTTAGATGAAAGGCGAGTTAAATATGAACAAGTCTTATCTTTAATTGAACAAAAAGAAATTACGAAAGCCAAAACAATTTTAGAAGAATTAATTGATCCTTTTCGTAAAGCTACTTTCATCAAAGATCAAAACTATTATGATTTTGATCAAATGATTGAATATTTTATTTTTTGCGAAAACGTTCAAAAAGCTAAATCATTAAAGATTAGAAGATATCCCGAACCTATTACATATTATATATATCAACTTGCCAATCTTTATGAAGAAGAACAAGACTTTAATAAAGCTATTAGCTTATTAGAAGAAGCGCTTAATTATAACCCTAGATGCCAATATGTTATGGAAAATTTAGCCCTTTTATATGAAAAAAATCACCAAATTGAAAAAGCTTTTATGATCATGCAAGATAGCCTACGTTATGCTTATACTAAAGAACAACTTGCTTATGCTTATCAATTTTTTGGTCGTTATTATTTGGCTAAAAACAATTATGAAATGGCTTTAGTATCATATGTAACAAGTGATTATTTTAAAGAAAATCCCAATAATCAACAAAAAGTTAAAGAAATCACTCAAATTATTGGTCGACCAAATCTTACTAAACCAGATGATATTACTAACATTTTTGCTAAAAATCATCTTCAATATGGCGTCTCAACCATCGTCATAAAGGCGATAGAAGAATTTATTGCCTATAGCAAAGAAAAAAATGATCAAGATACCCTAGTCTATCTTTTAACGATAGCTTATGAATTAACTGATGATGATCGTTATCATCAAGCCTTACTTAAAACAAAATAAAATATTTGAGGAATATAAAAACGTGTCAAAAGAAGAAAAAATTATCCAAGTTTTAAAAATTATCTTTCTTGTCTTAATAATTATATTTGTTAGCACTTTTGTCTTTTTAATTAAATATCATTGGACCGCTTATCTATATCTTGCTTTATTTATCATAATTATGGCATGTTATATTACAATTCACATTTTAAAAAGCAAGATATATATATATACTTGTCCTAAATGTCAACATCAATTTAAAATATCATTTTTTAAAGATGTTACAGCTTACAATGCGGGAAATCTTAGTAAAATTTTAGTTTGCCCTCATTGTGGAATAAAAGAAGTTATGAAAGCAAGTGTAAAAAAGCTTAAAAGATAATTAATAAAAAATTAAAAAAATGAGACAATCAATAAAGGGAGTTTAAAAATGAAAAAGCACATCATCCTAACATCAATCGTTTTGATAATGTTACTATTAGTTAGCAGTTGTAGTCTGGTAAGACCATCAACTACCAAAAAATTAATAGTTACAACGCTTTATCCTGAATATGATATGATCAAAAAAATCATTGGGAATAATAAAGAAACCCAAGGTTTATTTGACGTTGTCATGATTGTTAAACCAGGACAAGATTCACATACCTATGATCCAAGCGTTAATGATATTATTACCATCAAAAATGCTGATATTTTTATCTATACAGCCGATGAAATGGAAACGTGGGTTAGTGGTATTACTTTTACGAGTAAAACGGCGGTTGTTAATTTATCTAAAAGTGAAAATATTGAACTTTTAAAAGTTGAAGATGATGATGGCGAAGAAGAAAATGAACCAAGTCATGAACATACCCATGTTCATTCGTATGATCCTCATTATTGGTTATATCCTAAATATGCTCAAGAAATGGTTATCGAAATTTGTGATGCTATTATCGATAATTTAAAAGACCCTTATAATAATATTAAAGGAGTTTTAGAAACTAATCGTGATATATATTTACAAGAACTTGCTTTAATTGATCAAAATCTTAAATTAATTGTCGCAAATGCTAAAAATAAAACGATGTATTTTGGTTCACCATTTGCTTTTTATTATATAGCTTATTGGTATGGTTTAGATTATGAATTAATTTATAAAACTTGTTCGACTGAAACCGAACCTTCAGTTGAGGTTTTAACGGCTATTATCAATAAAATGAAACAAAATGATATTAAATATATCTTCTCAAAAGAATTAATTAATATTAAAGCCTGTGAAATGATTGCTTACCATACAGGTGCGACAATTTTAGAATTACATTCTGGTCACAATGTTAGTGTAAATGATTTTAATAACGAAAATATTTCTTTTATTAGCATAATGAAGCAAAACGTTGTTAATCTTGCTAAAATGTTAAAGGTTGACAATCAAATAATAGAACAATTAGAAAAGGAGCAACAAAAATGATTTTAGAATGTAATGCACTTTCAATTGGTTATGAAAATCGAACTGTTTTAAAAGACTTAAATCTTAAATTAGAAAGCGGAGATTATGTTTGTTTATTTGGCGATAATGGTTCGGGTAAATCAACTTTGGTTAAAACCATTTTAGGCCTTATTCCTAAATTAAAAGGGGAAATTAATTTTGGTAAAGGTATTTCCCAAAGAATGATTGGATATCTACCCCAACATAATGAAAGTCTTTCGGACTTTCCGGCTTCTGTTTTTGAAGTAGTAAGATCAGGATGTTTAAATCGAATTGGTTTTCGCCCCTTTTTTTCCAAGAAAGAAAAACATCGGGTTGAAGAAATGATGGATATTTTAGAAATTAAAGATTTGGAATATCGCTCATTTAGTGAACTTTCTGGTGGTCAACAACAACGGGTTTTACTAGCAAGAGCTTTATGTGCAACCGATAAGATTTTAATTTTAGATGAACCATTTACCGGATTAGATGGCTCTACAGCCCAAAAATTATATGATGTTTTAGATAAAATCAACAAAGAATTAAATGTAACTTTAATTATTGTTTCCCACTTTGTGGAAGACTTATTAAAACATGCTAATAAAGTTATTCATTTAAGTCAAGATTGTATGTTTTGTGGCAACCCGGAAGAATATAAGAAACATATGAAAAAAGAATATCTATTATCACGTCATCAATTATTAGAGATTGGAGATGAACAAGATGTTTAATGAAGGCATTATTCAAAATTTCTTTAATAATTTCTATATTTTAAAGTATCCATTATTTGTTGGTATTTTATTATCAATTACAGCTTCTATTTTAGGGGTTGTCTTAGTCTTAAAAAGATATTCGATGATTGGAGATGGCTTAAGTCATATTAGTTTTGGTGTATATGCGATATCGATTGGTCTTGGTTTTACTAATGCGCCCATTTTAGTTGTTATTCCGTTTGTGGTGCTTGCGGCCTACATTTTATTAAGAATTGGCGAAAGTAAAAAAATGAAAAGTGATGCGGCAATCGGTATTTTTTCCTCAAGTGCGCTAGCCATTGGCTATATCGTTGCTTCAACTTTACATGGGGGTTTTACTGTTGATATTAATAGTTTAATGTTTGGTAGTATTGTTTTTGCTAATAAAGAAGACTTTATTATTATGTTAATTACAGCTATTTTAGTTATTGGCACCTTTATTCTTTTATATCACCGAATTTTTGCGGTAACATTCGATGAATCTTTTGCTAAAGCTACGGGTATTCATACAAGAGCTTTTAATGTTTTATTTGCTTCACTTACGGCTATTACCATTGTTATAGGTATGCGTATTATGGGAACTTTATTAATTTCAAGTATTATTATTTTCCCTGCTTTATCATCAATGCAAGTTTTCCGTAAATTTAGAAATGTAATCTTTTCTTCGGCGATTATTTCGGTTACTTCCTTTTTAATAGCACTCTTTATTTTAACCGATTATCCCTTTGGAGCTAGTGTAGTAGTAGTTAATTTAATTATCTTTATTATTTATGCCATCATTGGTAAGTTAACTAATCGTTATGCCAGATGATAAACTAACTATTGCTTATCAAAAAGCCCAAGAATTTGTTGCTAAAACACCAGTTATTGGTATTCAAAAAGAAAAGATTTTACATAAGACACTTAAGTATTATTTAGAAGAAGATGAAGAAAAGCACGAAATTAAAATCAATAAAGGAAAGAGTGGCTATTTATATGCAGATATTTATGATGGCCAAAAGATTTATGAAATTCAAACCGGTAATTTTAATAAATTACGTGATAAACTAGCAGCCTTTTTGCCATCATATCAAGTTTGGATCGTTTATCCTATAGCTCATAAAAAAAACATCTACAAAATTGATGAACAAGGTTTAGTTAAAGGACCAATTAAATCACCTAAAACCGGACGAGTTTATGAGGCTTTTAAAGAACTTTACAAAATCAAATCATATTTAAAAGATGATCATTTACACCTTAAAATCTTTTTAATTGATGTTGATGAATATAGAACCATCATTCCCAAAAAACATTTTAAAAGTCGCGGATATTTAAAAGAAGAACAAATACCCAAACAAATTGTTCAAGAAATTAATCTTAATCATAAAGAAGATTATTTTAAGCTTTTAGATTTACCCAATCTTGCCCAAGAGTTTACTTCTCAAGATTTGGCAAAATGCGCAAAGATTAGTTTAGCTAAGGCTAGACTTACTTTAAATATTTTAGCTTATTTAGAGGTAGTCCAAATTACCGGTAAAATTAAAAATAGTTATATATATAAAAAAAGCGACTTAAGATAAGACTTAAGCCGTTTTTTATTAAACTTTTTTAAAGATTTTCTTTTAATGCTTGTAAAAGGGCAATTGATAATTGATCAGCACAACTTGTTGGTCGTGGTCCGCATTTATTGCCACTTAAAATTTCTGCTGCTTCTTTAGCATCTTTTCCTTCAAGTAGTTTAGAAATAGCCCGAAGATTACCAGAACAGCCACCTAAAAAACTTAAATTATGAATAATACCATTTTCCGTTAAATCAAAACTAATTAGTCTTGAACAAACACCACTTGGAACAAATTCAACATGTTTCATTGGACACCTCTTAAAATTTATTATTTATTAATTACTAACTATTAATAATTATACTTTAGATTTATTCCTTTTGCAAAACTTTTGCTTTTGTAGTATAATCTATTAATAAAGATGAAAGATGGGAAAAAAATGATTTACTTAGACTCAACTGCTACTTCTAAGCCTCGTGAAGAAGTTATTGATACTTTTCAAAAAGTTGCAACATCTTATTGGTATAATCCAAGTAGTATGTATACAACTTCGGTTCTTACCAAAAATTTAATTGATCAAGCAACGAATAATATTATGATAGAGCTTGGCTTAACTAATAAAAAAATTATTTATACCTCTGGTGCAACCGAAGCTAATAATATGGCTATTATGGGAATTTGCAAGCCATACATTAATCAACATAAAACCATTATCACAACCGAAATAGAACATCCTTCTGTTTATCAAACCTTTAAAGAATTAGAAAAAGAAGGTTTTAACGTTGTTTACCTTAAATGTCCTAATGGGAGTGTTGATCTTAATGAATTACAAAAAAATTTAACAAAAGATACCATTTTAGTATCAATTATGTGGGTTAATAATATTATTGGTAGTATTAATGATATTAAAACTATTATTCAAATGGTTAAATCATTATCGCATGCTAAATTACACGTTGATATAGTTCAAGGATTAGCCAAAATAAAACCGGATTTTAATTTTAATGATATTGACCTTATGAGTGCGACTTTTCACAAACTAGGTGGATTAAAGGGTGTGGGGATGTTAATTGTAAATAATAACCTTCAACTTTGCCCCTCTTTTTATGGTGGGCATCAACAAGATAATTTACGCCCAGGCACAATGGATGCTGCAGCTATTGTTGCAAATGCGAAAGCCTTAAGAATAGCAATAAAAAAAAGTGAAGATAACTACCAAACGGTCAAAAAATTATATGAGTACTTAATTAATAACCTTAAAAAGTTACCATTTATTATTATTAATCAAAATGGTGCTTTTCATTCACCATATATTATAAGCCTTAGTTTTACCAAAATCAAAGGTGAAACAGTTATGCATTATTTAGAAAAAGATCAAATATATGTTGGAATTGGCTCTGCTTGTAATGAAAAAGTCGAAACTTTAGAAAGATCAATTATGGCCATTACTTTAGATAAAACACGAGCTCTTAATATGATTAGAATCAGTTTATCAGCAGATAATACTTTAGATGAAATGGATATCTTAATTGAAAAACTTAAAAGAATAGGAAATAGATAAAATGGAAGATTATATTTTAGTTAGATATGGCGAATTAAGTTTAAAAAAAAGCAATCGCAAACAATTTATTAATCGTATTCAAAATCATATAAAACGTTCATGCGAGCCTTTTTCCAACCTTACTTTTGAGGCAAGAGGCTTAAGGTTTTATATTAATTTAAATAATACCGAAGCATCATCTATTATTGAAATTTTAAAACAAATTCCTGGCATTTATTCATTTAGTGTTGTTTCAAGATGTCTTTCGGATTTAAATGAAATTAATCTACTTGCGAAAGAATTAGTTGAACAAAAACTCAAAGAAGGCTTTAAAACCTTTAAAATTGAAACAAATCGTGGTGATAAAAACTTTCCCAAAACTTCACCTGAAATCACCAAAGAAGTAGGTAGTTTTTTATTTAAAAATGTTCTAGGTCTAAAAGCTGATATGTATCATCCTGATTTTGTTTTATCAATAGATGTTAGACAAGAAGGAACTTTTCTTTTTACTAATACATATATGGGACTTGGAGGATTTCCGGCGGGATGCCTTGGCAAAGTTGGATTAATGATATCCGGGGGAATCGATAGTGTTGTAGCTGGATATCTAGCAATTAAGAAGGGAATGCAAGTTGAGGCTATTCATTTTTCTTCCCCTCCATATACATCAGATTTGGCCGTGCAAAAGGTTATTGATTTATTAGAAGTTTTAACAAGTTATACCGAATATCAAAATCTTAATTTATACATTGTTCCATTTAGTAAAATTCAACAAGCTATTTATGAAAATGTCAAAGAAGATTATTGCATAACTATTATGCGTAGAATGATGTATCGGATCACGGAAAAACTAGCTAAAAGGATCAATGCTTTAGCTATCGTTAATGGTGAAAATGTAGGTCAAGTGGCAAGCCAAACTTTAGAGAGTATGAATACCATTGAAAGTGTTGTAGATATGTGTGTTATTCGTCCGCTTGCTACATATGATAAACAAGATATTGTTGATTTAGCTAAAAAAATCAAAACTTATGATATTTCGATTAGACCATATGAGGATTGTTGTACGGTTTTTGTTCCTAAACATCCTCAAATAAAACCGCGCCTTGATTTAACCATCAAAGAAGAAAATAAATTAACATTTGATGAATTAATTGATGATGCTATTAATAATGTTCAAAAAATAACACTTAGAAAAAATCATCACTATGACTATATTGCTAGTCATCTAAAAGATTTAACACAAGATTTAAAAGATTTATTTTAACATAAATTACCAATAAAATTTTGTTATAAATGATTATAAATGGTTAATACTATTTTTGACAGGAGGTGAAATAATGAATAACTCATCTTACTCTAAAAATAGATTAGTAGTACCTGGTTCTGAAAATGCAATCAATCAAATGAAATATGAAATTGCAAATGAATTAGGAGTTAACCTTGGCCCAGATGCAACAGCTCGTCAAAACGGTTCAGTTGGTGGTGAAATCACTCGTCGTTTAGTATCTATGGCTCAATCAAATTTACAAGGTAAATAGTTTTGAAAAGGTGCAATTCTTAAATTGCACTTTTTTATGCTTTTAGTAGGCATTTATCGAATGGTATAATGCCTTTTTTTTATTTTTTATAGATGAAAAAAGTTTAAATTTTTTTTACTTTTTTACTTTAATAGCTTAAAAAAGTGTCAAATAAAATAGTAATATTGAGATAATTTTTTAAAACGTAAAAAAAATGGTAAAAATCATTGCTTTTTTTCGACAAATATTATATAATAAAATTATATATAAAAGCTCTAAATTATTTTAAAATTAAATGGAGGTTATTATGGAATTAAGAGTTAAAGCAAACAAAGATAAACTTATCTGGAAAGAAGATTTTGAAATTAAAGCTAATACTAAGGTAACAGCTGAAGGTGGTGTTCATGTTTTATTTATTCACAATGGCGCTGTTTATAAAACAGTCTTACCTGGTCAAACCGAAGTGATTAATCAAAAAGGTTTTTTTGAAAAACTATTCACGAAAAAAGATAATAAAAATTTTGAAGTTTACGGGGTTAATACTAACAAAGTAATTGAACTTAAATGGGGAACAATTAAAAATCCTGATTATAAAGATGAAGAATACGGCGTAGTTTTACAAGCCAAATGTTATGGTATAAGTCGTGTTAGAATTGAAAACCCTCAAAGACTTTATGATGCTCTAGATGAAAAAGAAGATTTTACCGAAGAAAAACTTAATGAAATAATTAAGAAATATCTTTGTACAATTTGTGCTGAAGCATTAACTGAAATAGCTATGCAAAAAAAGAATCGTTTTGCAATCCAAGCATCAAACAGTGAAGTTGCTAAATTAATTAGCAATAAATTTGAGAACTCATTTGGTGAACTATATGGATTAATATGTGATGATACAACTGTTTTAGAAATAACCGTTGAAGGCTTTGAACTACTTGATAAGAAAACTATAAGTTTAGAAGAAGCTAAAATTGATAGTAAATGCTCTGATGAAAAAGCTCATCAAGCTATGAATGAAGTAAAAGTTATTAATGAACTTGCGAAAGGCCAATCAGTTAATAATGTTGCACCTCAACCATCAACCACTGAAGGCGAAAAAAGAAAAAATTATAAATTCTGTCCTAATTGTGGGGAACAATTAAAATTAGATGATCGCTTCTGCCCTAATTGTGGAAGTACTCAAAATCGATAAGGAGAAAAAAGATGTTATTTAAAAAGAAAAAAAATAATGAAAAAATTGCCATCCAAGTTAAAGACTCTAAACAAAGTTTAGAAAATTATTTTGATGAATTAATAAGAAGAACACAAGAAGAAGAACTAAAAAATGATTTTAGAGAAATTAAAAGAAATATTGCTATTTTAGAGCCTTGTGATAATCCTGAAGCTATCATTTTAGATGAAAAAATCAAATTAATCATGGATAAATATCGTGAAAGTTCATTACATCAAAGCAATATCTTAGGCCATAAAAACGATGAAAATAGTATAAGAGCCGAACAATATCAAAAAGCTAACAAGGATATGTTTAACAAAGTTATGACTATTCTTAATCGAATGTTTTGTGAAAGAGCCAATCTATTTACTAAACAAAATAGTTCAATTTTCAAAGAAGATTCAAAAGAAGTTGCAAGAAAAGCCGAAGCAGCTAAAACAGAATGGGAAATAGATTCTACTTTAATTACTTTTGAATTGGAACGATTACAAATTTTTTATCGAAAACAAGCTGAAATCCAATTAAAAGAATTGATTCATGAAAAATGGGATGCTGACGAAGAAAATGGTGAATCATATGAGGCTGAAATCAATGAAATAGATGAAAAAATAGCAACTTATGAAGATCAAGAGCGCGCTGTTAGAAGTAAAATAACTAATCATAAAGAACTTTTAAATCGTTTTGGTGATTTAAATATTGAAAAGTTTATTAGAAACAACCAATATGCTGAAGATAAATTTAATGATGTTTTTAAAAAGGTTGTTAGTGAAACACTTGAGTTGAAAAAACAACGTATTAATGAAGATAAAGAATTTAAACGTATTAAAGATGTTTATAAAGAAGAAAATAAAGAATTACAAAGTAAACAAAAAGCCAAAGAACCATCTGCTGCTCAAATTGAACATGAAAGACGAAAACAAGCAAAGATGGATTCTCAATTAAATCAAATAAATAATAAAAATCAAAGTGAGGAAGTAAAAGATGAAGAAACGAGTAAATAATGAAGTAAATGAAGTCGATCGTAAAGTTAAATTTAATCAAACAATTCAAAGATTAAATGAAATTGTGGAAAAAGTAGACATTAAAATTAATGATCTTTCAGCTAAAGCACGAATTGCCAAAGAAAAGAAAAGCGAAAGTTCTTTAAAGATTGCTAAAGTTGGTCTTGCTAGCGCATTATCAACTAAACATCGTGCTGAACAAATGATTATTCAGTTAGATGTAATGTCTTCAATGAGTGATATTACCGAATTAACAAAAGATTTTTTATCCTTAACCGAAGATGCATGTGATGATATTTTTAAATTTAGTAAAGGTACTAATCCTTCTAAAGTTAATAAAAAAATGACAAAGGCTTTTGCCCAAGTAAACTCTCAATCAAATATGTTAAATGAAATGATGGAGTTTAGTGAAAGTGCTTTTAATGCTTTTGATGTAGAATTGCCAGATGATGTTAATGCTGAAGTCGATTCAATCATCAATTCTAGCCCAAATGCAGATCAAGAATCATCATATGACGATTTAATTGAAAAGAAATTGAATCAACTTAAGTAAATTGAATAGGTGATATTATGAACAATCAAGGTGATTTATTATACAAAGCTTTTAACACCTATTACGAAAAAGGTCTTGCCGCCAAAGACGCAGGTAACCTCAAAGAAGCAAGGCGTCAATTGCTTATGGCGGCCGAAACCTTAAAAAAACTTGCCGATCTTTCAACAGGTGAACTCAAAAAAGTTAGACAAGAAAGGGTTTTAAAACTTTTAGAATATGTTGAAAAGTTAGATGAACAAAGCGAAATAGAGTCTAATAACTCTAATTCTAAAAGCAATATGATTAATCGTACGAAAGATACAAAAACCAAAGATTCTACCGAAACTGAGTGGTTTTCAGCTCAAATTCCTAATGTAACATTTAATGATATTGCTGGCATGGAAGATGTTAAATTAGCAGTTAAACGAAAAGTTATTTACCCTAAACTACATCCTGATTATTATGAACGTTTTAATAAAAAAGTTGGTGGAGGTATTCTAATGTATGGATTGCCAGGTACAGGAAAGACCATGATGGCAAAAGCCATAGCTGCAGAAGTCGGTGCCACCTTTTTTGAAGTAAAATGTAGTGATGTTGTCAGTAAATGGTTTGGCGAATCAGAAAAAAATATTCGCAACTTATTTGATACCGCACGAAAAGAAAAAGCTGCCGTTATTTTCTTTGATGAATTTGAAGCTATTGGTACTAAACGAACAGGTAGTGAATCTGCCACTAATCGAATAGTGCCAGAACTATTAGCACAACTACAAGGATTCAATGATAATAATAATAACCTCTTAGTAATTGCGGCAACTAATATTCCTTGGAATATTGATTCAGCTTTAATGAGACCAGGTAGATTTGATGAAAGATTATATATACCATTACCTGATGAAAAAGCTAGAAAATTTTTATTTGAAAAAAATTTAGAAAATGTACCGCTTGCTGATGATATCGATATTAATGTCCTAATAGAAAAAACCGAAGGATATAATGGTTCAGATATAGTTGAATTATGTGAAGTTTGTAAAAATATGCCAATTGAAAGAGGCATTGAAAAAGGTAGTATAGATAATGAATATATTACCCAAGACGATATTGATTATGCATTAGAAAAAGTTCACTCAAGCGTTCAATTAAGTGATATAAGAAAATTAGAAGAATTTCAAAAAGAACTAATATAGGAGATTAATAATATGAATCAATCAATCGAAATAAGAAGATGTAAATGTTGTAATGCTCCACTAGGAGAAGCTATA
>CANQDG010000010.1 GCA_947591495.1 uncultured Bacilli bacterium | reverse complement strand
AGTTAAACAAAATAGCAAAAAATCGATTATTTTTAACTGTTTTTTTCAAAATTAGCTCATTTTTTGGTGGTCCATCATAAACCGCCGAGGCAAACTCGGGTTATACCATAATTTGAAATTTTTTTGTCAAAAAAAATAGCACTTAATAGTGCTATTTATCATCATCAAGTTGTAAAATGGCTAAAAATGCTTCTTGAGGAATTTCAACACTTCCAACTTGTTTCATTCGTTTTTTCCCTTCTTTTTGTTTTTCTAGTAACTTCTTCTTACGGCTAATGTCACCCCCATAACATTTTGCAAGTACATCTTTGCGAAGGGCCGCAACGTTTTCACGGGCAATAATTTTACTGTTAACGGCTGCTTGAATCGGAATTTCAAATTGTTGACGGGGGATTAAGCCACGTAATTTTTCAGTTAATAAGCGACCGCGCCGGTAAGCAAAATCTTTATGAACGATTATGCTTAAAGCATCAATTTTTTCACCATTTAAAAGGATGTCAAGCTTAACCAGTTTTGATTCACGATAATCGGCCAAAACATAATCAAGGGAGGCATATCCTCGTGTTGCAGACTTCAAGCGATCAAAAAAGTCATAAACTATTTCAGCTAAAGGTATGTCATAACGAATACTCGCTCTAGTTTCTTCGATATAGTGCATCGCAACAAAGGTTCCCCGTTTATTTTGACAAAGTTCCATAACAACGCCAATATATTCACTAGGCACCATAATGGTGGCCTCAACAAATGGTTCTAAAATCCGTTTAATTGTGGTAAAGTCGGGTAATTCACTGGGATTATCAATTTTAATGGTTGAGCCATTCGTTAATTCAACATGGTATTCAACACTTGGAGCCGTAGCAATTAAAGCAATTTTAAATTCACGTTCTATTCGTTCTTGAATAACATCCATATGTAAAAGGCCTAAAAATCCCGTTCGGAAACCAAATCCCAAAGCCTCCGATGTTTCAGGTTCAAAAATTAAAGAAGCATCATTTAATTGTAATTTAAAAAGGGCATCTTTTAATTCTTCGTATTTATTTGGTTCAACTGGATATAATCCACAATAAACCATTGAATTCATTTTGCGATATCCAGGAAGGGGCTTTTCTGCTTCATTTGTAGCATTGGTAATAGTGTCACCTACATGAACAGTTTGCACTTCTTTAATGCTAGCTGCAATCCAACCTACATCACCTACAGTTAAATAATTGCGATTTTTAGGTTTGGGGGTATTTACTCCTAATTCAACTACTTCATAAATAGCACCGGTTGCCATCATCTTAATTTTATCACCAATTTTAATCGTTCCATTAATAATCCGAACTGATGGAATTACGCCGCGATAAGCATCATAATAAGAATCAAAAATTAAGGCTTGTAAAGGTAGATCTGGATCACCACTAGGAGCTGGAATATTTGTCACAATTTTTTCAAGTAATTGGTCAATGCCAATTCCTTCTTTAGCACTTGCTAAAATTGCATCTTCGGCATCTAATCCAATGACATCTTCAATTTCATGACGAACCTTTTCAGGGTCAGCTGAAGGTAAGTCAATCTTATTAATTAAAGGAATTATTTCTAAGTTATTGTCAATGGCAAGATAAACATTGGCTAATGTTTGTGCTTCAATTCCTTGTGCTGCATCGACTACTAAAATAGCACCTTCACATGCAGCAAGACTACGAGAAACCTCATACGTGAAATCGACATGTCCAGGTGTATCGATTAAATGAAAAATATAGGTTTCACCATTTTTTGCAAGATAATTTAATTCAACCGCATTTAGTTTAATTGTGATGCCTCGTTCACGTTCTAGATCCATTGAATCTAGTAATTGATCTTTCATTTCGCGCACATCAACCGTTTTAGTATATTCTAAAATTCGATCGGCAATTGTACTTTTACCATGGTCGATATGAGCAATAATTGAAAAGTTTCGGATACGTTTTTGTCTTTCTAATAATTCATTTCTATTCATCGTTTTACCTAATTTGTGAGCGTTTAAATGGATAAATGTCTTCCTTTTTTAATTTCAAACGCTCACAAAAGCCTTTTTTTTACATCTAATCAATTATACAATATCATAACCTTTTTTGCAAGTTTCTTAACTTTTATGTAACTATTTTTTATTATAATGTGCGAGTTACATCATGTGCATTAAGATCTAAATATTCTAATTTTACACCATATTTATTGGCTATGTTGGTTAATTCGTTTTCCGCTTTTGGATTACTATAAATAATTTTATTAACGTTAATTGTCATCAAAAGTTCTTCTAAATGTACTTGCGTTGCACTTATTAGTCCATTATTTTCCACTTTGCCAAATGGAATTATTACATCAACAATTTCCTTAATTGTTTTGACATTACACATTTTGTTAATAACCATTACTTTACTAGTGAACTGATATTTTTTAATAAAATCCCGAAGTCGATAACTCATATTTGCAACAATTAATTTCATTTTATCACCCATATTATTTTATGTTTAATCATAAAAATGAGCAACAAAAAAGTTATGAGGAATCCTCATAACTTAAAATTCTTTGATAACAATTTGTGTATTATTGTAAGTTTTTTTCATATCAATAATTCTTTGATTTGAACTACCACGATAAACAAGTGATAAATCCCTTAAACTAGCAACATAGCGTCCATCGATTAAATAGTCAATTTTAGCAAAGATTTCTTCTACTATATTACTATGTTTTTCTTTTAATTCTTCATAAGTATAACCAGTAAAAATTAAAATATTTTTATTTTTATACAGTTGATGATATTTATTAATTAATTCCAAAAGGGCAACATCTTGAGCAAAAGGTTCACCTCCACTGATTGTAAGGCCACTCATATAGGGATATTTTTTCATATCGTTAATTAGTTCATCAATTTCAATTAATTTACCTTGATTAAAATCATGAGTGCTAGGATTATGACAGCCAGGACAATGATGGGGACAACCCTGGGTAAAAACAACATATCTAATACCAGGGCCATCGACAATCGATTCAGCAATCGTTGATGCTATTCTAATTTGCATTATCGCTTGCCTTCATATGTTTTACTCGATTTTCGACTTCATCACGTTTTGCGTCATTAAAGCGATCAAGGGTACCAACTAAATAACCAGTAATTCTTCTAATTCTTTCAAAAGGAACTTCATCTTCAGTTCTACCACATTTAGGACAAACATTATCAATGATACCATTATAGCCACAAATACTATCACGATCAACTGGATGGTTGACTGCCCCATAACCGATACCTTCTTCTTTCATACATCTAATAATAGCTTCAAATGCATCAATATTTTTCGCAATATCGCCATCAACTTCAATATAAGAAATATGGCCACCATTAGTTAGGGCATGATAAGGCGCTTCTTTTTTGATTTTATCAAAAACCGAAATATTGTAATAAACTGGAATGTGGAAAGAGTTCGTATAGAATTTATGATTAGTTACATCTTCAATTTCACCAAAGATTTTTTGATCCATTTTAACAAAACGACCAGATAATCCTTCAGCAGGAGTCGCAATCAAAGAGAAATTTAGTTTATATTTTTTCGAATATTTATCCATTTTATCGCGCATAAATTTAACGATACTTAAGCCTAAAGCTTGAGCTTCATCACTTTCACCATGATGCTTACCGATTAAAACTTTTAATGTTTCCGCAAGCCCAATAAAACCAACTGTTAAAGTACCATGTTTGATAACTTCCGAAATTTTGTCATTTGGTTTTAATTTATCACTATCAAGCCAAATTCCTTGTCCCATTAAGAAAGGGAAATTATAAACATATTTATTTTGTTGAATCGCAAAGCGTTCTAATAATTGATTAGCACATAAATCGATTAAGCCCTCTAAATTTTCAAAGAATTTTTTGATACGTTCATTTTGATCTTCAACATTACGTAATTTAAGAGCAATTCGTGGTAAATTAATGGAAGTAAAACTTAGATTACCACGGCCGGTAACAATCTCATTAGTTGGATCATAAGTATTACCAATTACTCTTGTTCTACATCCCATATAAGCAACTTCAGTTCGGTAATCACCTTCTTTATAATATTGAAGATTATACGGAGCATCAATAAAAGAGAAATTAGGAAATAAGCGCTTGCCTGAACAAAGCATAGCTTTTTTAAATAAATCATAATTAACATCGCCAGGATTGTAGTTGATACCTTCTTTTACTTTGAAAATTTGAATAGGGAAAATAGGCGTTTCCCCATTTCCAAGTCCGGCAATTGTAGCATCTAAAAGGGCATTAACAACCATTCTTCCTTCAGGTGAAGTATCAGTTCCATAATTTAAAGAACTAAATGGAACTTGCGCACCTGCTCTTGAATGCATCGTATTAAGATTATGAACTAGGGCTTCCATTGCTTGATAAGTCGCATCTTCGGTTTCTTCTAAAGCCATCATGACAGCTTGATCAAAAGCCTTACCATCGATTAGACCATATTTTTCTTTTAAAGCTTTATAAAGGATTTCAATTGTCTTATCATCATGCATGCGAATTTCGTGATTACATTTAGCCTCAACATTTGCAAATAATAATTTAAGTTCATCATCATTAACCTTTTTGCCATAAAATCTTAACATTTTACTTACTGCTTTACGCAATTCTTTTTTGTAAGTTTTACGAACACCAAGCGCCATTGCATAATCAAAGTTAGGAACACTTTGACCACCATGTTGATCATTTTGATCGGCTTGAATGGCAATACATGCTAAAGAGGCATAACTACGAATCCCATTAGGTTCTCTTAAATAACCATTACCAGTTGAAAAACCACCCTTAAAAAGTTTGATTAAATCAATTTGGCAACAAGTCATTGTAAGGGCATAAAAATCCAAATCATGAATATGAATATCACCTTTTATATGAGCACTAGCATATTCAGGCTTAATTAAATCATTAAGATAAAATTGTTTAGCTGATTCACTACCATACTTTAACATCATACCCATGGGGGTATCAGCATTTATATTAGCATTTTCTCGCTTAGAATCTTCATCTTTTGAATCTTTAAACGTAATATCATGTAAGGCTTGCATTAAGTTAGTTTTACGTTCTCTAACTTTTGTTCGTTCAGCCCGGTATTTAATAAATGCCTTAGCAATTTCGGTTTCACCCATTTCGATTAAAACATTTTCGATAATGTTTTGAACATTTTCAACCGAAACGCTATTTTCAAATTTATTATTAACCTCAGCCAAAACTTTTTCAGTGATTGCTTTACATAAATCTAAATCATCTTCACCACAAGCAATTTGGGCTTTATAAATGGCACTTTCAATTTTTTTAGGATCGAAAACTTTCTTTCTGCCATCTCTTTTAACAATTTTTTTAACCATTATAAAACACCTCCTAAAAAAATAATACGCAAAAAAATTTGTCTTTTTTTGCAAAATGTAGAAAAATTATATTACAAAAAAAAAATGTCGTCAAATAAAAAGTTTAAAAAATTTTAAACGCTTAATTGGTTGCAAAACTTTATAATTTATGCTAACATTTAACAAGGTGATGATATGATTATTGTTTGCTTTATTTTGGCTTTTATAATTGTTATTTGGTTAATTTTCAAATTGCTTTTGCCTTTAATATATTTTAAAAAAATTACTAAATTATTAAAAAAACATCTTGAAAAGCGATGTCTTCCTTATGAACTTAAGCGCATTAAAAGTGCCAAATATGACATTGATTTAAAAACTGCAAGTTTCCATTACTATCTCAAAATTTTAATTATAAAGCGCCATGCAGAACTTCAAATTAACAATAAAACAACTTGGGAACTTCGTTATGGTATTAAAAAAACACCTAACAGTGCTTTTACGAAGCGCCAAATATTAAAAAAGATTGTACCTTTTCAAAGTACAACTTTTCCTAATGATATTCAAAAAATTGTGATTGTTTATCCTAATCCTAAACGGATTGTTAAATACATTAATGAATCAGAAATGATTATCGTTGATGAAAAAACCGATATCTATGGATCGAAGATTATTACACCTGATAAATTCAGTTCATTAAAATAGCCAAGGACTTACCTTGACTATTTTTTATTTAGCTTTAAGAACTTGATTCTTAACTTCGTTAATTGCCTCATCAAAACTTAATTCGGTTTTTTCTAAGGTTTTACGAACTTTAAATTCACAAATTTTTTCACTTGCTCTTCTACCAACAGTAATTATAAAAGGAATACCGATTAATTCCCAGTCTTTAAATTTGAAGCCGGCTTTAGCATCACGATCATCTAAAATTACCTCAAGATGTTCAGCGCATAATTTATCATACAAATAATCGCTTCCTTCTTTAATAGCCGGATCATCATAATTAATTGGCACAATCACAACATGATATGGTGCAACATTAATTGGCCAAATAATTCCGTTTTCGTCATGGTTTTGTTCGATAATGCTTGACATTGTTCTTGTTACACCTATTCCATAACAACCCATAATCATCGGTTTAGTTTGACCATTTTCATCTTGATAAGTGCACTTTAGTGGTTCAGAATATTTAGTACCAAGTTTAAAGATTTGGCCGATTTCAATTCCCCGTTCAATTTTTAAAGGTTTACCACAACAAGGACATAAATCATTTACGGCAGCCTTACGTAAATCTAAAACTTCACCATCAAAATCGCGTTTAAAATTAACATTCAATAGGTGATAATCTTGATGATTACTACCAGTTACAAAATTAGTCATTGTGGTAACTTCTTCATCAACTAAAATTGTAATAGCTAGATTAACTGGTCCAACAAAACCTTCAACCGAATTTAAGTTAAGAATATCTTCATAACTTGCAAGGGCAAGTTCGTGCTCGGCAATTTGCAAATGATTGATTAGTTTTATTTCGTTAACTTCCCGATCACCTCTGATTAAAACCATCACAAATTGATTATTTGTAAGATTTTTATAAACAAGAGATTTAACAATTTGCTTTTTGTCAACTTTTAAGAAAGCACTCACTTCTTCAATTGACTTTTGATTAGGTGTATAGACTTCTTGTATAGGTTTTAAATTATCAGTTGTTGAAGGCTTTTCTAAAAGGGCGGTGGCTTTTTCTACATCGGCAGCGTAACCACATTGATCACAATAAATTATATCACTTTCGCCAACATCAGAAAGGGCCATAAATTGGTGTGATCCACTTCCACCAATAGCACCAGTATCGGCTAAAACTACTTGATAATTTAAATGTAGCCGGTCAAAAATTCTTTGATAAGTTTTATACATTAAATCATATGAGGCATCAAGGCCATCATAAGTTAAATCAAAGGAATAAGCATCTTTCATAATAAACTCACGACCACGCATTAAACCAAAGCGAGGGCGTAATTCATCACGATATTTTGTTTGAATTTGATATAAATTAATCGGCAAGTTTTTCCTAGATTTTATTTCATTACGAACAAGGTTAGTAAATATTTCTTCATGGGTTGGACCTAAACAGAATTCCCGATCGTGACGATCTTTAAAGCGCATCAATTCAGGACCATATTTTTGCCAGCGTCCTGATTCTTCCCATAATTCTTTAGGTTGAATGGCACTAGATAAAATTTCAAGTGAGCCTGCTTGATCCATTTCTTCACGAATAATATTTTCAATTTTTCTTAAGGTCCGCAAGCCTAGTGGTAAATAATTATAAACACCTGCCACTAGTTTTCTAATCATACCAGCTCTTATTAATAGGATATGACTTGCGATAATTGCTTCATTTGGAGCTTCTTTAAGGGTTGCTATTAGCATTTTACTTGCTTTCATTTTGCGTTACCTCCGCTAAATAATTATACCATAATTATGAAAAATTTACTATTGATTTACTAAACAATAACCGCATATTTTAGCAAACGAAAACCAATTATCAAGCTAAAAAACTTTTCATCTTCTTACAGAGGCCAAAAAAAGCGGATTTTACTTTTCCGCTTTTTTAATAACTTTATTTTCCTGATATTGCAAGACTCTTAATTTTAAGGGTTGGTGAAGCCGTATTGATAAACCGCTTTTCAATGTCATTACCAATCATTTCAACATTATTCATTAATTCATAGAAATTACCGGATGTAACAAATAAAGTAATTGGTTGATCAAGCTTACCATTTTTAATTAAAAAGCCACTTGATTGAACATTAAAATCACCTGATATTGGATTAAGTCCGGCATGTAGACCACTAATTTCGGTTATATAAATACCATCTTCAACACTACTTATCATTTCATCTTTAGTAAAGGTGCCTTCCTTAATATATAAATTAGTAGGCATTGTTGTTACAGCACCATTAGCACCCATTCTAAAACCGTTACCAGTTGAGGTTGTTTTAAAGTAATTAGCTGTTTTTAAATTATGTAATAAACCTTTAAATACACCTTTTTCAACTACTGTTTTAGTAAGGCAAGGAACACCTTCATCATCAAATGGTGATTTAACTAAAGCATCTTGATAAAATGGATCATCAACAATAGTAATATTGTCACCCATAATTTTTTGACCAACTTTATCAGTTAAACTCGTCATTTTTCGAAGGGCTGCATCACCTGAAAAAACCGATGAGAAAGCACTTAATAAATCAGTTGCAACATCTCTTTTTAGAACAACGGGATATTTACCACTTTTAACAAAAGTTGCACCTAATTGATCTAAAGCATTAGATGATGCTTCTTGAACAATTCGTTCTTTTTCAATTTTGTCAAATTCCGTATTAATATCACCGCTAATTCCAAGAACTGTTTGATCATTTTCGGCCGCAACAGCCCCAACAAAGGCACTCATATAAGAGAATTCACGCATTAAGTCTAAGCCTTTAGAATTTATAATTTCAACTTTTTCTAAATTTTCACTATATTGACAATAACCAATTTTAACAATTTTGTCGCTAACTGCTTTCGTTGAAGTTTCAAGTTCTTTTAATAAGGCGATTTTTTCGGAAGTTGAATGATTTTTATAATCAGCTTTGATGGCAGGAACATCTTGATAAGTTGCCCCACCCGCAAAAATAAATTCTTCTTCGGTTGCATTAATTAATTTAACATTTTCAACTAATTGTTTTAAAACTTGTTCAATGGCTTCTTCATCTAAAGTTTCAGTGTAAACATATCCCATTTTGCCATTTAGAAGCCCCCGAATTGATACACCAAAAATATTTTGAATGTTGTAAGACTCAAGTTTTCCTTCATCAAGTTTTAAAGTATTACTTTCTGAAGTAGTTGCATAAATTTCAACGGCTTCAAGCCCTAACTCTAAACCACGAGCAATAATTTGTTTAAAAGTCATTATTCGTTACCTCCTTTACCACCTACTGTCATACTTGAAACTCTAATAGTTGGTTGGCCAACAATGGTAGGAACTGATCCACTTGCTGAACCACATACCCCATAACCACATGCTAAGTTGTCCGCAATCATATCAATTTTTAATAAGACATCTTTACCTGAACCAACTAAAGTGGCGCCTTTAACTGGTTTGGTAATTTTACCATCTTCGATTAAATATGCAACATCAACAGCGAAATTAAACTCACCAGTTGCTGGATTAACTGATCCACCACCCATTTTTTTAGCAAACAAGCCCTTTTTAGTATTTTTGATAATTTCATCAAAAGTTGAGTGACCATTTAAGAAATATGTATTAGTCATTCGTGAGGTTGTTTGATATTTGTAAGATTCTCTTCTAGATGAACCAGTAATCGGATGATTCATTTTTTTAGCATTTTTCTTATCAACTAAATAAGATTTCAAAATACCATTTTCAATTAGAACGTTACATTGTGATGGTGTTCCTTCGTCATCAACATTAATTGATCCCCAAGCGTTAAGATTAGTGCCATCATCAACAGCATTAACTATATCACTTGCAACTTTTGTGCCTAATTTACCACAAAAAACCGACATACCTTTTGCAACTGAGGTTGCTTCAAGTCCATGCACACAAGCCTCATGAAGAATAACTCCACCAAAACCATTATGAATAACAACCGGCATTTCGCCACCTTGAATTTGGTCAGCATGAAGCATTTCAACGGCATCTTTGGCAATATCATGGCCAAATTGTTTTGGATCAAAACCTTCAAACATTTCCATACCTTGATTGCGACCAAAAGAGTTATTAGCTGATTGCATATCTTGACCATCGCTTGCTACAACTTGACAAGAAAGGCGCATATTGCAACGATGATCGGTTTGCCACGTGCCATCACTTGCAAAAACGAAAATCTTTTTTTCTTGCTTTGTAAGATTAGCAATAACTTGCACTACTTCTTCACTATATGACATAGCTGCAACCGATGTATCGGTAAGTAGTTGTAATTCTTGGCTATTATCGTTACCTCTAATTTTTTGCGGATTAACGACTAATTCGACATCTTTTTCAACAAAAGGTTTTAATTCGGTGCTACATCTACCATCAAAACTCGTCGCAAGATTTTTAGCGGCTTGCAACAAATTTTCTGGTGTATATTCGGTAATTGAACAATTCACCTCTGTATCATCTTTAATAATACGAAGCGCTGCACCTTTAACTTTGGAAACATTAGCACTTGCAAGTTTACCTGAACGCATTTGCAATGATTCGGAAGTTTGATTTTCCATATAAACTTCCGCGAATTCACCACCGGTTGCAAGGGCAGTGCTTAAAATTTCTTTGGCAACTTTTTCATTAATGCCAAAAACTTCGACATGTTTTACACTCATTATTTTTACCTCCAATTTTCTAGCTACTTAAAAATTGTAAAAATTTTACAATTAATTAATAACTTTATTATAGCATTTATTTAAGAAAATATTTATTTTATGGCATCGAAAATGCTTTCATTAACCCCATTAGCTAAAATATCACGTACTAATTTGTTTTCTTCGGCTTTGTCAAGTGTCTTTCCCGCGATCTTCGAAACCTCCTTAATAACTTGCCTAATACTTTCTTCATTATTTAAATCCATATATCGCACCTTTTCAACTAATGCGAACACAGCATCAGGCTGAATATTATTTTCAGCTATAAAATTCATAATTTTATTTAAATTCATTATCGTCACCTCAGTTATAGTATATGACAAATACCCAAAAAGGTGACTAAAGTTAATTATTTTCGCAAGTCTGCTATTTCATAAATTAATTTAGCCGTCTTTTCCCAGCCAAGACATGGATCAGTAATTGATTTACCATAGATGCCATCACCTAATTTTTGGCAGCCATCCTCAAGGTAAGATTCAATCATCAAGCCTTTTACTAATTGATAAACATCACTACTATGTCTTGTGCTATGTAAAACTTCTTTGGCAATTCTAATTTGTTCTAAATATTGTTTTCCTGAATTAGAATGATTAGTATCGACAATGATGGCGGGGTTTAATAAATTAGCATCATGATAAATTTCGGCCAAACTAATTAAATCTTCATAATGATAATTAGGATTTGAATGACCTTGTTTGTTGACATAACCTCTTAAAATAGCATGGGCAAGCGCATTGCCTTTACTTTCAACTTCCCAGCCCCGATAAATGAAAGTATGAGGATTTTGAGCAGCTTTAATAGCGTTCATCATAACAGATAAATCACCACTTGTAGGATTTTTCATCCCAACCGGTAAATCCAAGCCACTTGCGGTAAGGCGATGTTGTTGATCTTCAACTGAGCGTGCACCAACAGCGACATACGATAATAAATCCGATAAATACCGATGATTTTCAGGATATAACATTTCATCAGCGCAAGAAAAACCCGTTTCATTTAAAACTCGCATATGAAGTTTTCTAATCGCAATTAATCCTTTTAACATATCAGGTTTTTGATTAGGATTAGGTTGATGAAGCATTCCTTTATAACCTTCACCAGTCGTTCTTGGCTTATTAGTATAAACCCTCGGTATAATAACAATTTTTTCGGCTACTTCTTCTTGAATTTTTCTAAGTCTTGTTATATAGTCGAGAACTGCATCTTCGCGGTCAGCTGAACAAGGACCAATAACTAAAATTAATTTATCGTTTTGACCTGTAAAAACTTCTTTGATTTTTAGATCATTGTTTTTTTTAGCGTTAAGTCCTTCATTACTTACGGGATACATTTCTTTTATTTCAGCTGGTATTGGTAATTTTCTTTTAAAATCCATATTCATATTATCACATCCTATTTATCAAAATAAGTTCGCCGAATTGTCGAAATTTTCATCATTTCCTTAATGGTCGAAACATCATCACTGGCAATGGCTTTTTGTAATTTTGTAAAAGATTGCAAGAACAAATCCATTTGTGCTAAAAGTTCTTCTTTATTTAATAAGAATAATTCAGTCCACATTTCTTCATTGATTTTCGCAATTCTTGTTAAATCACGAAATGAATCACCCGTATATTCAACTAAATGATGGGACTTTTTACATGTCATTAAGGCTATCGCAATACAATGGGTAAGTTGCGATAAAAAGCCAATCATTTCATCATGTTCTTTAGGGGACAAAATCGCAATATTTTTAAATTCTAAAAGTTCACCTAATGATTTAATCGTATCAATTGCTTCTTGGGTATTTTTATTTGTTGGGGTAATAATTAAATTGGCACCAACAAATAAATCTTTCGAACTATTATAAACTCCATATACCTCGCGACCTGCCATTGGATGAGCTGGAATAAATTCTACCGGTGCAAGTTTATCTTGAATTTGTTCAACGATTGCTTGTTTAACACCTGTTACATCAGTTACAAGAGCTTTTTTGTTAATAAAATGGCCATATTGATTAATCCATTCAACAAAAATATGCGGATATAGCGCAAAGACAATTAAATCAAATTGATTAACATATGACTTGGTAACAACCGTTGTCCCATGTTTAATAATATTATGGGCTAAAGCATATGTAATCGACTCTTCATCTTTGGTAATAGCGCCTACTTCAAAGCCTTTCGCAGTTAGGGCGGCCGCATACGATCCACCAATTAAACCTAAGCCTACGATTAAGATTTTTTTATTTGTCGATAACATCATCATGCACCTCAATTCCTAATTTTTTAATAACTTCAAAGAAACTTGGATAACTTTTATTAACCGCTTCTGCCTTTTTTAAAGTTCCACCAAATAAACTTAAAAGAATGGTCATTGCCATCGCAATGCGATGATCATTATGAGAATCAATCGCCGTTAGGGGTTTATGAAGTGGTTTTTTAAAAACAATCACTTCATTATCTAAAGCATCTACAACTGCTCCAAACTTTGCTAATTCATTTTGAATAGCCAGGATACGATCACTTTCTTTAAGACGTAAACGCTTAGTATTAATAAATTTTGCGCCATTCAAACATGCGGCAAGACTCATTAAGATTGGACCTAAATCAACACAATTAGCCATATCGATTATCGGAGATGATGACTGTAATAACTTATAATAAGTTAAATAGATTTTATCACCTTGTAACGAATTAAAAGGTAAATTAATAATATCAACCTTTCCTCCAATAAGATTAAAAGCATCAAGAAAGGCCGCGTTAGAAAAATCAGCTTCAATCTTAGCATTAACGGGATGATATTTTTGATTACCTTTTATCAAAAAAAGGTTATCCGACCACTCAATTTCTATTCCAAATTGATGAAGAACATCAATGGTCATATCGAGATAATTTTTACTTTCAATCTCGGAAGTCACAATAATTTTTGAATCTTCTTCTAATAGAGGTAATGCATAAAGGAGCCCGGTAATAAACTGACTACTAATATTACCTAATATTTGATATTCACGCGCTCTTAGAGCGCCTTCAATTGTGATAGTGGTATCGGTAATTTCATAATTAAAATGATCTTCTTGAAAAATCTTTTCATATACCGCAATTCCCCGTTTAATCAAGCGCTCGCTTGCTTTAATAGTAATCTTATTATTTAAAGCAAGCGCGATGGGAATTAAAAAACGCAAACTGCTTCCACTTTCACCTAGTTCAAAAAAGAGTGGACAAGATGAGCGTTTTTTGCTTCCTTTAATTATTATCGTCTGATTCTTAATTTCATATTCAGCCCCTAGAACTTTTATACATGAAAGAGTTTCCATAATATCGTTTGATAAATCAACATTTTCAAGATAAGTAATTCCATCTGCAAGCGCCGCAGCAAGTAAATAACGATGCGTATAACTTTTGGAAGGTGGTGCACTAACTGATCCTCTAGCAAGGCTTTTTTCAATTAATAAATCCATAATTTAGGCTCCTAAAAGATAATCGATTGCTTCTAAATAGCCTTTAAAGCCATGCCCCATAATTGTTTTACTAGCATATAAACTAACATAACTTTTTTTACGAAAATCTTCGCGTTCTAAAACATTTGATAAATGAACTTCAACGGTTTTTATCATGGTAGCTTTTAAAGCATCTAAAATTGCAACGCTAGTATGAGTATAAGCGCCTGGATTGATAATAATACCATCTACTTGATCAAAATAGGCTTGTTGAATTTTATCAACTAAATCACCTTCATGATTTGACTGATAAATTGTTAAGTCAAGATTTTTAGTATTTGCGTAAGACGTTAGTAAATTACATAAATCTTGATAAGTTTCTTTACCATAAATGTGGGGTTCTCTAATGCCAATAAAATTAAGATTAGGACCATTTAAGACTAATATTTTCATTTTTCAAAACTCCTTATCACTAAACTTGCAACCTCATCGATTGAACCATTTGCCGCAATTATAGTATCGCAAGATTGCTCATATAAAGGTAAACGCTCCATATAGCGTTTTTTAAGTGTTTCAAAATCGGCCGATAGAGGCCTAGTAGTTGTGGGGGTTAATAATTCAAGGCGCCTATTTAACCAAAAAAGGCGACCATTTTGTTTGAGTCTTTGAACATTTTCCGCTTTTAAAATAGCACCCCCACCGGTTGCAATAACTAAACCATTTAATTTTGCTACTTCTTTAATAACATCCGATTCGATTGCTCTAAATTCATCTTCTGTATGTTTAAGAAAATAATCTTTAATTGATGAATTAATTTTAGCCTCAATTAAATCATCCAAATCAACAAATTTACGGTTTAATCTTTTTGCCACTTCTTGACCAATTGTAGTTTTACCAGACGATGGCATTCCAATTAAAACAATATTTTCTTTCCTTTTTTCCATTTGGTTAAATACTTCATCAATTAATTTATCATCTAATTGTTGATTAGTAAAAAGTATAGAGGCAAAAAAGGCTTGCGCAACTAGCATATATAAGCCATTTAAATATTTAACTCCTTTAGCTTTAGCTTTTTGTAAAAGGGTTGTTCGTAGTGGATTAAAAATCACATCAATGACGGCTTCAAGATGATTAAAATGGTCAAGATCAATAATTAAGTCATCATTATTAGGATACATCCCACAAGGAGTTGTATTAATAATAATTGATGTATCGCAATGATGAGTTATGGCATCTTCGTATGTAATGGCATTATCTTTAGGTGACCTTGAAACAAATAAATAATCAGTGCATCCTTCATCTTCTAAAACGGCTTTAACGGTTTTAGATGTTCCCCCAGTTCCTAAAATTAAAACTTTTTTTCCGACAAGTGATAACTGTAGTTTATTAATTAATGCTTTAAAGCCATAATAATCGGTATTATAGCCAAATAATCGACCACTTTGATTTACAATCGTATTTACAGCACCAATCCGCTTTGCGAGGGGATCAAGATAATCTAAATAAGGAATGACTTGTTCTTTGTAAGGAATTGTCACATTAATGCCTAAAAATGCTTTTTCTATCATAAATTTGGCAAAATCTTCTAAATCAAGTTCTTTTAACTCATAATCATAAGAAGCAAATTCATGATGAATGATTGCGGAAAAACTATGTCCTAGTTTTTTGCCTATTAAACCATATTTCATTTTTAATCCTCTACTTATCTAATAAATAATCACTACCATGGGCACTAGCAAGTATATCACATAATGTAATAGCAACCATACTATTAATAACTGGACAAATCCGCCTAATAATAGCTGGATCGTGACGTCCGGTAATTGTCAATTTTTCCATTTTATGCGTTGCTAAATTAACGGAATCTTGAATTTGACCAATTGATGGTGTTGGCTTTATCGCAAGGCGCATTACCACTGGCATGCCATTAGTTAGACCACCATTAATTCCACCATTATGATTGGTAGTAGTGATGATTTTGTCATCTTTTAGACTAAATTGATCATTAGCAGTTGAGCCTTTCATCGTTGCAAAATTAAACCCACTACCAAATTCAAGACCTTTTACCCCACCAATGGCAAATAAAGCTTTCGCAAGAACGCTTTCGACTGAATCAAACCATGGTTCACCAAGCCCTACCTCAAGACCGGTAACAGCCGTTTCAATAATTCCACCGATTGAATCTTTTTCTTCTTTAGCTTTTAAAATGGCATTTGTCATTTGTTCTTCAGCATCTAAAATTGTTGGAAAAACCTTTTTATCAAGCATCTTTATTTCATCATCAAAATCCTTAAAAGGTTGATCACAAATATTGCCACATTGTAAGATATGCGATGCTACTAAAATATTTTTATTTTGTAAAATATTTAAACAAATTGCACCTATTGCAACAATCCCTGCTGTAATTCGGCCCGAAAAATGACCACCACCGCGAAAATCTTCATATCCATGATATTTTATATGAGCAGGGTAATCGGCATGGGATGGCCGTGGTAAATTAGCATTTTTTTCATAATCACGACTTTTAACATCTTGATTTTTAATTAAGATAGTTAAGGGATTACCATTTGTATAGCCATTATAAACCCCACTTACAATATTAAAGTCATCTTCTTCATGACGACTTGTATCTATTAAAGCTTGTGGACGTCTTTTAGTTAGCATTTTTTTTATATTTTCGCACTCTACTTTAATCCCGGCAGGTAATCCGTCTAAGGTTGCGCCAATCATTTCACCATGACTTTCTCCAAAAATGGTTAAAATTAAACTATTACCGATTGAATTACGCATTAATTTTTACCTCCAAAAATTGTTTAAGGCTCGGTATTGTAACTTTTTTAATTTCAAAGCTTCCAATTTCGTTAACAAAAACAATATTTATAAAATTACCATCAGCTTTTTTATCATGATAAAAATATTCCATTATTTTGTCCAAATCAAATTTTTCCATAAATGGTAACTGATATTTTTTCAAAACTTCTAGAAGTTTTTCCCTAACATCAGGAGTTACCATATAAAGCATGCCATTTGCTACACATTCACCATGATAATATTTTCCTTGATAATAACTTTCAAACGCATGACCAAAAGTATGGCCAAAATTTAAAACTTGACGTAAATGTTCTTCTTTAACGTCTTGTTCAACAACCATTTTTTTTATAGTTAAAGCTTTAGTAATGATTTCTTCTAAATGATCTTTTAAATTATTTGCATCATTTATAAGATTAAATAAATCAAGATCAAAGGTTACTGCCATTTTAAGGGCTTCAACTAGTCCTGCATGTAGCATTCGTTCGTCTAAAGTATCTAACACGTTAGGATCAATAATAACTTTCTTAGGTTGATAAAATGATCCCACAAGGTTTTTGTATCCCGCAAAATCAATGGCTGTTTTACCACCAATGGAAGAATCCACTTGAGCAAGGAGGGTGGTAGGAATATTATAAAAAGTAATGCCACGCATATAAGTTGAGGCAACAAAACCACCTAAATCACCAACAACACCACCGCCTAACGCAATTAAGCAATCTTTTCTAGTGAAGTGATGATCTGCCATAAAAGTCAAAATAGCACTAAAATTAGCCATTGATTTACTAGCTTCACCTTGTTTAATTGTATAAAGAAAATGATTGGGACAAGCTTTTTCAACAAATTCAATATAGGAATGGGGAATTCCATCATCGGTTAAAATTAAAACTTGATGATTTAAGTCTAAATAATTGCTAACTTTACCTAAAGCACCCCGTTCAATTATAATTTGATATGGACTGTTAAGATTAACGGTTAAAATCATTTCCTCACCTATTTTTCCGCATGTGAATAGTATGTGCCAACAAGTTTTAGATGATCACAAATACTACTTAATTCAACTAACATTTCTTGACCATTAGCACAATCAATATTACCATCTAATTCAACATAAAAATAATAGTTCCACATTAATTCTTTCATTGGTCTACTTCTTAAATTACGCATATTAAAGCCATGTGAGCCAATAATATTAAGCGTTTTAGCAAGGGAACCGGCTTCATTTAAAACGGTGAAAACTAAAATAAAATGTTCACCCATTTTAACTTTCGGATTAACAAGCGCTCTTGAACGGGAAAAGGCCGCAAATCTTGTGGTATTATTTAATTTAGTATTGATATTATGATCAATGATTTTTAATCCATATAATGAGGCTGTAAGGCTTGAGGCAACTGCCGCAATCGTATTATCAGTTGATGATGCGACTTCTTTTGCAGCAAGTGCGGTATTAACAGCCTCTTTGGTTGCAAAATGATGATTATTTAAATATTTATGACATTGTTCTAATGCTTGAGGATGACTAATAACTGTTTTGATATCAGCTAATGTAGTATTTTCTTTGGCAATAAGATTTTGGACAATTTCTAAATCAAGCATTTGATTAATATATAAAGGTCCCGAAAAGATTAAATCCATAACTGTGCCTACATCACCAGCGTAACTATTTTCAACTGGTAATACACAGCTATCACATTCACCTTCTACTACTGCATTATACGCATCATTAAAACTAGGATACGATACTAAAATGGTATTAGGAAACATTTTTTGGGCCGCAACATGTGCAAAAGCTCCTTCAACTCCACTATAAGCTACTTTCATTCCTTCGTTTAGACGCAGTTGATATTGCTTAGAAAGATCAATTGTCTTTTTTAGAAAATTGATATAATATTCTCTAATTGTCGGCTCTTGAATTAATAAAGCATTGCGATTTACCATTTCATCTTCTCTAGTAGCATCTAAAATTGGTAAAGCATGAGCTTTTTTATATTCAGCAACGTCTTTACTACATTCCATTCTTTTCGCAAATAGTTTTGCCATTTCTTCATCTATTTTATTAATTTCTTTTCTTGTTTCATCTAGACTACGCATTTTTTACCTCTTGTTATAAGAATCATATAAGGCTCTAAAAGCCTTTAAACTATTTTCAATCATTTTTGGATTAACACAATATGATATTCTAACATATCCGGAAAAACCAAATGATTTACTAGGCACTAATAATAATTCATAAGCTTGAGCTCTTTTAGAAAAACTTAAGTCATCTTCCTCTAAAGCCTTCACAAATAAATAGAAAGCTCCATTAGGATAAACAACCTCATAACCTATTTTAGTTAATTCCTGATATAACATATCACGATTTTTTTGATAAACACTTAAATCAGCCGTATGACCTAGACAAGCTGGTAGCATATACTGGAAAATAGCAGGGGCACAAACGTAACCTAATGCGCGTCCTGCACCACAAACAGCTGTATATAAGCGCTTAGCATCAACAGCCTTACTTCCAACTAAAATATATCCAATCCGTTCTCCCGCAAGCGATAATGACTTACTAAAGGAATAACAAACAATCGTATTATCATAAAAATTAGTGACAAACGGATACTTCGTATCATCATAAATTAATTCTCGATATGGTTCATCAGAAATTAGATAAATAGGGTGATGAAATTCTTTCTCCTTTTCATTTAAAACCTTAGCTAGCAAAGTGATGGTTTCATTTGTTAAAACTACACCAGTTGGATTATTTGGTGAATCAATAATAATAGCTTTGGTGTTTTTCGTAATTGATTTACGTAAAGCACAAAAATCAATTTGAAAACTAGGAACTTCACAGTTTACTACTACTACTTTGCCACCTGCTTGTTCAATAAACACTTTATATTCCGGAAAGTATGGTGCAAAAACAATGACTTCATCACCAGTAGTTAAAATAGCATGAAGCAAAATAGTAAGAGCCGCCGCCGCACCAACTGTTAAATAAATTAAATCACCACTTTCAGCACAACCATAAGTTTTATTTAAGTAATTAGTAATAGCCGTTCGCACTTCATAATCACCTTGTGCTGATGTATAGCCGTGTAATTCAATACTACTTTTTTCTTTAAGTAACTTAGTTAATGTTTCATTAACAATTTCAGGCGCTGGATTACTAGGATTACCAATACTATAATCAAAAACATTCTCATCACCAATGATTTTTTTACGTTTCTTGCCATATTCAAATAGTTCTCTAATAATTGAGGCACTATTACCAAGTTCAAACATTTTATCGTTAATCATCTGTATTCCTCCAAAAATGGCTATTTTAGGCGCCTATTTATGTTTATTATACCATAACTTTTATTTTTTTAATTAAATAACATACTTTTTTAGTGTCTAAATGCCAAAAAGAGATAGAAAACTCTATCTCTTTTAATAAATTATGCAACTTTCCACCACTTAGCAAAAAGGATAATTGTTCCTTTAGTGCCTACGGCTATTTCATCAACGAATGTACCATCAGCTTTTGTCCAACCAACAAAACGATATCCCGCTTTAGTCGGAGCTGGTAAAACCACTTTACTAGTTGATGCATCATATGTTACAAAAGTTTGACTTAAACTACCACCATTTGTTATATAAACAAGATAATTATTAGTAGTAGTTGGTTTAGTCTCAAGGGCTGTTCCGGCGGTTTTTGCGCCTTCAAAATACTCAGCATAAGTTGTTAAATCTTTTATTACAGCACCTTCATTATCTTCATAATAATTAGCTTTGAATACTGCAAGTTTTGGATTAGAAGTATATGAATCAGTCGTACCATTTAAGTTAGCATAATAATAAGCATTTGGTAAGCCTAAAAATTGATTGTTTTCAATTTCACATTTCCAAGTAGTTTCGTTTCCAGCATTGTTACGAAGATAAATATAATCTTGACAATGATCAAAAACATTATTTCTAATATAAATTTCGGTTGTATGCTCTTGAAAATTAAAAGCACTAATTACACCATTTGCAACTGTTTCTTTATCAGTACCAATTTGTTTGAAAGTATTATTTTCAATGAAAACTCTGCATAATGCACTATTAGAATTACCTGCTAATGATTGAGTATAGATGGCATTATAACCATGATTTTTAGTTGTTTGTTCAAACGTATTATTAGTAAATACTAAATCACCTGATACGTGACCTCCTGATACTCTAACGGCATCACGGCCAAAATCTTTAAAAGTATTATCTGATACGGTTAAATTTATTGGAAGACCAATATAAATAACCATCGCTTCAATATTAGTAAAACTATTATTAGTAATAACAAAATCATGCATTACTGAGCTTGATGATGGCGCAAAATCAAGAAAACCTGCTTGATTATAACGATCAGCTGCAGTTGAACCATTTTTCCAAGGGGTTGCGGCAACCGTAATATCATAAACTTTATTATTGATGAAGGTTAATCCGCTATGATTACCAGTTGCTCCTTCAAGACTACCACCTGCCGTAAATGCTAAACCATTAATAGTTAAATTGCTAGCTGTCGTTGCTACAGTAATTTTACCTGTAATAATTGCTTCATCTTTTCGAACACCTTTAGTTGGATCAATTGAAGCATTAGGTCCTAAAATTGTTAGATCAGCTACACTAATAGTAAAACTATCACTATATGTGCCAGCTTCAACCACAATAATATCACCTGGTTTTGCTGCAGCAACAGCATCTTTTAAAGTTTTATATGTTTGTGAACTACCAACCATTAAAGTTCCCGTTTCTTCATAGAAAATACCATATAATGTATAATCATCTTCTGAACCTGGTTCAATTTTATCAATGAAGTTAGTTCCTTCTTGATTTAATGACCAACCAACAAAACGATGTCCTTCATAAATTGGAATAGGTAAAACTAAACCATCTTTAACAGTATATTCATTCCATGTGCCATCAGGTAAACTTGCACCTTCATCTAATTTATATTCAATTGTATGTTTTACATTTACATCTACTTCTTCATATTTTGCATATAAAGTTAATTTGCCTGTTGTACCAGTTGGGATTTCAAGCCATGGTTCATCAGAACAATCTTCAAGTCTACACCAACCAATAAATTTAAATCCACTAGGAACATCATTAAGCGTTAATAATTCAAATGGTAACATATCTACTGAATATTGATGAGTTGTAGTAGAAACTTGATGAACTGGAACGTATTCAAATACGTTATTCAAAATGGTAGCATCGCTAAAGTTAGGGCTTGCCCAATCAGTATTAGGACGATATTGTGTTTTTTGTAAGAAACCCCTTACGCAATAGAATAAAGTATAAAGTCCATTTTTTGAATCAGTTTCCTCACTACTATAATCATAACTTGCACCTTGAGTATGATAAGTCGTCATATGTGATTTTACTAATGCACCAGCTGTATCTAGATTATTATAGAAATAATCAATTAACCAACCCCACTTTTCATAATTACCAAAAATTACATAGTAATGCCATTTTTGTGTACTAGGAGTCCAACTACTCGTGCCAAAATCACTAGGGTCATCATAAGATGTGCCTGCTACTTTATTATAGTCTTTAATATATTCGGCAACTATTTCATCAAAGGTCTTATATAATTTCTCATCTACCATTTCGGCATCTAATGTACCTTTATCATAGTTATATTCGATATCGTATAAAATTGCTTCCCAGCCAGCATATAAAGTTACATTATCATATTCTTCTTTCGAAATACTTGTAATAGGTTTAGTGCAACTAACATCGGTAAACCAACCAGTAAAATTATAACCTTCTCTTGCAGCTTTAACACTAGATAAATCAATTCCTTCGCTTACAACATATTTCTTAGGAGCATCACCTACTAATTCTCCATTTTCACCAAGAACGTAAGTAATATCTTTTTCAACTAGATCACCCCATTTAGCATATAAATCAAGGTTACCTTCTAAGCCTTCTGTAGTTGTTACTTTTGTACCTTCACTAAAGGTAGGAGTTGTATACCAACCTAAGAATTCACGGCCTTCTGGTGTTACAAGATTATAAAATGATACAGTTTCTAAAAGAGTATAACTTGTTGGTAAAACTGGTTCAACAACTAAAGCACGTAATTCATTACGAACTTCATCATTGTTAAATACACGATTAGCTGAATTATCTAAGAATTCACTAAGTCTTAAAATACCAATTGTTAAAGTGCCAGATAAACCGCCAAAGAAACTTTGAGAACTATTTTGTATCGTAACATATTCAGCAAATCTAGTAAAGAATTTATTCCACTTAGGATAATATTGAGGACTATTAACAAAGTAATCATCATTATCAGCAAGATAAATTTCTTTTTTCTCTACACTAAACAATTTGCTATTATATTTAGTATACCAAAGACCTGATGCATATTTACCATCTTCACCTTTAGAGAATTGGTGATAAGTTTCTGTAGGATTAACGAAAACATAGAAATCATGAATTAATTCTTCGGTTAAATCTTCGAAAGTTTTTAATTCAGGTCTAAATGGCCATGTTCCATAATCAAAGTGATAATTGATTTGATATTCTAAAAGATCCCAATGAGCAACAAGTTCGTAATTACGACTTTCGATTTCGGTTACTTGGTCTTTTCCTTCAAACCAACCAACAAATTCGTAACCTTTTTTAGTTGGTGTTGGAAGTTCAACAACATCACCATCAACAAATTTGGTAACATATTCTTCTGGCATTACGCCACCATCTTCATCATATGTAATTGTATAAGTTATAGGTTCCCATACAGCAGTAATTGTTAATGGTCCTTGATATTCGCCAGCAAGATGAGTTACTTTTACATCATCAATAAACCAACCCTTAAAAGTGTAATGATCTCTTGTTGGATCTTCTAAATCAAAGTCACTTTCAACATTGTATGTATTAGGATTGTTAACAGAATTTTTGCCACCGGCAAGTTCATATGTAATGGCATAATCAATTGCTTTCCAAGTTGCAACTAAAGTAACTTCTTCTAGTAAATCTTTTGGTAAACTTTCAATAACTTTTCCATCAAGCATCCAACCCATAAATTCATATCCAGCTCTAGTTGGCTCAGCAAGCTCAAGTGGTAATTGTTCTACATTATATGTTTTAGGATTAGCCTTATTATTAACGCCATCTTTTAAATCATAATTAATTGTATAATCAATTACTTTCCAAGTTGCAACTAAAGTAATTTCACCTACTAAATCTTTTGGTAAACTTTCAACTACTTTTCCAGCAAGCATCCAACCCATAAACTCATATCCAGCTCTGGTTGGTTCAACAAGTTCGATTGGTAACTTTTCTACATTATATGTTTCAGGATTGTTACTAGAATTTTTACCGCCTGAAAGTTCATACGTAATCTTATAATCGATAATTTGCCATGTAGCAGTTAAAGTAACTTTACCTACTAAATCTTTTGGTAAACTTTCAACTACTTTTTCATCAAGCATCCAACCCATAAACTCATATCCAACTCTTGTTGGTGCAGCAAGTTCAAGTGGTAACTTTTCTACATTATATGTTTCAGGGTTATTACTAGAATTTTTACCGCCTGAAAGTTCGTAAGTAATCTCATAATCAATAATTTGCCATTTAGCATATAAAGTTATATTTCCTTCAGTTCCTTCAACTATTTCCGAAATAGCTTTTCCTGAAAAACGATCATTATCATACCATCCCATAAATTGATAACCAACTTTAGTTGGGTTATTCAATTTAACTGGTAATAATTCAGATATATATTGATTAGGATTATCAGAATCATTGATACCACCATTTAAAACATAACTAATGGTATAAGTATGATCATAAACAACAATTGCTAATTCATAATCACGTGTTGATCCTTCAATAATGGTTGAAGCAACATGAGCAACAATTGTTGTAGTTCCTTCGCTTAATGCTTCTAGCGTATTTTCATCAACAATTTTGACAATTTCGCTATTCATCGAACTAAAAGTAATTGTTCCAGCTTTCTTTTCATCAGCAAACTTATAGTCAATTTTTTGCGTTGTGCCTTTGGCCATCGACTTTTCATACGTGAATTTCACGCTTAGTGATGGATCTTCAAGAACATTAACGGTTGCAGTAGTGAAAACTTTAGCATCTTCTGCAAGAGAAATACGAACATGAGCAACTCCACTTTTATGAGTTACTAAAGTTCCATCCTCAAAACTTGCAATTTCCGGATTGTAAGAATGATAAAGAACTTCTTTTTCAACTACTTCACCACCATAAGTTACACTTGGTGTAAAACTTAAGCTTTCTCCTTCCATTACTTCATAATTCTTTTCATCGAGTGCAATTCGATACGTATTCTCGCTCTTTGTACATGATGTTAAAGTAAAAATTGCACCAATTACAAATAAAAATAAATAAAATTTTTTAGATAACTTTAACATAATAATTTCCTTTCCAAATTACATATTAATTATACCTATTTATTTATGATTTATGCAAGCGTTTTACTTTTTAATTCGCAAATGAAATAAAAAATCTAACTAATAATTTAAATATTTATCAATCATTAAAATTAATTAACAAAAACAATTAGTTTTATTTAATATTAATACCAACTAATTAAAAATAGTAATATTTATCTTAAATATAGCAAAAAAAGGAGGTAATAGACTAGAGCTATTACCTCTCATTTTGATAATGATTAATATTTTATTTTATAATGTTTCTTCGTATACAACTGTGATAGATTTAATAAAATATGCATATGCAGCACTAGAAATGAAAGCTATTTTAATTTCGCCTGCTGTAGGTGTTCCAAGTTCAAAAGCATGATCAACTAATGAAGTTCCTTTAAATTTTGTTCTACTTCCAACAATAGAACCATTTACTGTTACTTCAATTGCAGCATCGCTACCACTTTGTAATCTTCCATTAATTATTATCTTCTTTATTTTACCTTTAATATCGCTAGTAGTTAATGTAAAATTACCTCCTGCAGTATTCTTTTTACCTATTTGATAACCATCTGTTCCATTAAAAGCAAAATAAGTTTTAACTGCAGTATAAGTCCAATTAATTCCAGATAAATCAGCAGTTCCACCATTAGTTGTATTTGAAGATACTTTAAAATCACCACTTACAAAAGTATGTTTATATGTTTTCTCAACAGCTTGAACTGCTACTATCTTAATAATTTTATCTTTATAAAGTGATTTTTCATTAATTTCGTATGTAACACGTAATGTAATCTCTGCATCAGAACTGCCATTAGGATGTTTAACTGTTAATGTATTGCCAGATACTTTTCCTGCATCACCTGATGCGATTGAGTAAGAAATATGAGAATCACTAGAAGGTAAAGCAATTGAATCCTCTTCAGCAGGAATAGTATCAGTAATTTCTTCAAGTATACTATCTAAAATTGCATTGATTTGTTCATCAGTCATGTCTTTTTCTTTTGCCAAAATTGTTATTTCAAATTCTTTAGTAAATTCAAGGAAATGAGCTACCAATTTAATAATTGTGTCTTCCTCTTGTTGGTCAACGACAAGATAATTATCTTCTAAAAGAGCATATATTTCATAAGTCTCATCCATTGTCCATGTTATTTTTCCATCTAAATCATCTAATGTTAACTCATCTTTTACTTCTTTTTGAATTATATTTTCAAGTTGTTCCCATAATTGATTTGCATACGTTTCCTCGTCAATACCTACTTTTATCTTAGAGCATTTAAAAATTTGTACTTCATCTTGTCCTGATGCATAACATGAGAATAAATTACTATTGCTATTATATCTTAAAATATTACGATTTGAACTATCTGTTGCTATAATACTAGTAACACCACCATTAATTGATATAGTCCAACTAGAATTAACAGTCAACGTGTCTTCCTCTTTCAAATGGTTGCTACCTGAAGAAGCTGCGTATAAATATTTATCACCAACTTTTAAAGCAAATTGACCATCTTTTAAACCTTTTTCTAAAATTATAATAGTAACGTCAGTTACATCTCTAATTATGTTACCATCTTTAACTATATCAACTTCAGAAAAATTATTGGTTTTTAGGGCACCCATTGCTTTATTGCTATCTTTTGCAACTATAATAATCTTAGCGCCTATTTCTAAATCATTTACATCAGTAACTAAAGAATATTCACCAACTTCTGCAAATTCGTATCTAAAGAAAGCATAAACATTAACATTTGTAAATTCTTTGGATTTGGAATCAGCTCCTTCAAAGCTAACTGTAGCCTTAAGAGTTGTTGTTACATTTCTAGTAACACTCCATTTACCATCTATTAAATTATCAGCTGACCAATCAACACTTACGCCTTCTATTAAATTGAAAGTAGGAATATTTAATGGATCACCATTAAATTGATCAGGAATCAACATGCTATTAAGTTGTTCCATTACAGCATCAATTTTTTCTTGACCAGAAATACATTTAACATTAACATCAAAATTCTTTTCTTTTGTTGCAGTTTCACAAGTAATTGTTAATTTTATTGTTGCCTTACCATCTTCTGTAATAACCCATATATCTTCAACAAGTAATTCACTAGGAATAACTTCCCATTTGAATTTTACATCCTCAAATGGACTACTTACTTCTGGTTCAATAAATGTTTCACCATCTTTATAAAATTCTGGTAAACTAATTTCGCCAAGGTTATCAAATGTTATATCTACTTTTTCTTGAGCAGTAAGTTCAGTTATTTCAGCAACAATAACATTGAAATATGATGGCACTGAATTATTAATATAGTAACCTTTTACACGATAATATTTACCAAATGCTGTTGAAAGACCTGCACTATTTGCTTTTGATAATTTTAAACTAATCGTTACTTTTGCGCCTTCTAATGGTGCATTAACATAAGTTCCTGTACTTGATAATTTTAAAATGAATTCAAAATATGACTCATTATATGAACTATTATCATAAGCATTATCAACATTTTCAGCAGTTGCTTTAACTAATGAACTATCGTTAGGTAATTCAAGGCCTTCGATTTCACTATCTAAAGCAGTAATTTCTGTATATTCAAATCGAGTAGAATTATTATAATTACCCTTTGTGCCTTCAATTTTAACAAAATCACCCTTTGCAAAATTTGGTTCAGTTGATGCTTTATAAGCTAAAATATAACCTGTTTCATCTTTTAATAGTAAACCTTCATTGTATACGGCAACAACAATACCACGAACTTTGGCTGTGCCTGTAAAACTAGCATCTAAAACATCACTAATCTTATTAAATATTTCATCATATTGAGCGGTTAATTTTAAATTGCCTGTTACATCGCCACCAAGATGTTCTACTTTGGTGCCTTTTTCATCATACCAACCAGTAAAATCATAGCCAGCTCTGGTAGGAGCTTTTAAAGTAAAGTTATCTTCGACAGTATAAGTAGCAGGGTTTAAATTATTATCTACAGTTCCACCTGCAAACTCATAAGTAACACTATATTTAGTTGCTTCCCAATGAGCAGTAAGTGTTAGATCACCTGTTTGATCACCTGCAAGGTGTTCTACTTTAACATCACCATTAAACCAACCAACAAATTCATAATGCTCTCTGGTAGGAGCTTTTAAGGTAAAGTCACTTTCAACTGAATAAGTAGTAGGATTTAAAGCAGGATCTTCTGTTCCTTTAGCAAAGTCATATGTAATATGATATGATTTTGCTGCCCAACGAGCAACTAATGTAAGATCACCATGTAAGCCGTTGGCTAATTTTTCAACTTTTGTATCACCACTAAACCAACCAACAAATTCGTAATCATCTCTTACAGGGCTATTTAAAGTAAAGTCACTTTCAACATTGTATGTGGTAGGATTAGCAGTTCCTTCGTGTCCACCTTCGTAAACATAATTAATATGATATTCTTCAGGAATCCAATGAGCTTTAAGTGTTAAATCACCAGTTTGATCACCTGCAAGGCGTTCAACTTTAACTTCACCATTATACCAGCCGTCAAATTTATAATATTCTCTTGTAGGATTATTTAAAACAAAATCACTACCTTCGTTATATGTCATTGGATTTAAATGTTCATCTTCTACGCCACCACTAAAATCATATTCGATTGTGTAATCTTGATAATCAACCGTAATTTCAAATTCATAATCAAGATAAATTCTTTCATCAAAGGTTGAATATACTCTTGTTTCAACAATCGCAATACCTTTACCAACTGCTTTCAATTGGTTATGATTAACTACTTGAATAACATCTTCATTTTGAGAAACAAAGTCAAGAACTCTTGTATCATCACCATTAACAAAATGGTAAGTGATTTCTTGCGTTTTACCTTTTATCATATGTTTTTCATAAACGAATTCTGCTTCAAGTGAAGCATCATCAACTACAGTAACGATTGCGGTATCATATACTTTGGTATCTTCAGCAATAGCTACTTTAATTTTAGCAGTACCAGCTTTTTTAGCTGTTAATACATTTCCCTCAAAACTAACAACCTCTTCATTATATGAGTGAAAAACAAGTTTCACTTCACATGGTTCGTTATTTTGAGTAACTGTGGGATTAATTTCTAATGATTGACCAAGTCTTATTTGATATTCGCTATCATCTAAGCTAATCTTGTAACCATTTAAAATTGTCGCACATGATGTTAGTACTAAAAGTGCACTAACTAATGCAAAAAACAAATAAAATTTTTTAGATAACTTTATCATTTTCTTTTTCCTTTCATTTTTTTACATATAAATTATACTATTAATAATTATATATTTCAAGTAATTTTTATTAAAATTGTAAAAAAGTTGTAAAAAAAGCCTAAAAAAGGATTCGAAAATCACAAAGTTCGAATCCTTTTATTTATTATTTTATTTTATTCATCTTTTAAAGCCCGATTCATAAGTTCTTTAACAACTTTAGCAACGGCTTTTTTTTCATAAATAATTTGGTAAACGGCATCAATAATCGGGGTTTCTAATTTATATTTGCGTGCAGCAAAGTAAATAGCTTCGGCCGTTCTAGCCCCTTCAACAACCATTGACATTGAAGCAATCGTTTCATTTAAGTCTTTGCCTTGAGCAAGTTTGACGCCTGCTTGGTAGTTACGTGAATGATGAGATGTTGTTGTTACAATTAAATCGCCAACGCCGGTAAGGCCATAGATGGTTTCTTCTTTTCCTCCCATCGCAATAACAATCCGTTTCATTTCAACTAAAGCCCGCGAAATTAAACCAGCCCGTGCATTATCACCATAGCCAAGTCCTTCAAGCATACCTGAGGCAATGGCATATACGTTTTTTATTGCACTACAAAGTTCTGATCCAATTAAATCATGGCCTGTATATACGCGAAAATAAGTTTTATTACTAAAAAGATATTGGATTTTAACGGCATCTTGATGACAATTAGATACCGAACAAATCATGGTTGGTAATTGTCTAATAACCTCTTCGGCATGCGAAGGTCCAGTTAAAGCAACAAAGCCTTTAATGTATTTTTTATCTAAAACCTCATCAAGAATTTCTGATACTCTTAAGAAAGTATCAGGTTCTAACCCCTTTGATGTGTTAACAAATAATTTAGGGGATGTAAGAACTTTAGTTAATTCATTTAAAACGGTTCGTAAAACTTTGGTAGGCACACTTAAAATTATTATTTCCGCAAATTCAGCAACTTTTTTTACATCAGTTGTTGCTTGAACGTTTAATGGTAACATCCCAATTGGTAATTTAGCAACATTAGTATGATATTGATTTATTTCCTCAACAGTTTTTTCATCAGTATCATAAAGTAAGACTTGATGACCGTTATCACCTAAGATGCGAGCAAGAGCACTTCCCCAACTTCCAGCTCCAATAATTGATACTTTTTCCATCAGTTTTCACGCTTTCTTAAAATTATTTTTATCGGTGTTCCTTCTAGCATAAAGGCTTCGCGCATTTTATTTTCAATATATCGTTGATATGAAAAATGCATATAATTAGGGTCATTAACAAAAAGCACAAACGACGGAGGATTAGTTGCAACTTGCGAACCATAATAAATTTTAATACGGTCACCATTAAAAATCGGAGCTTGACTCATAACCGAGGCATCAAGAATAATATCATTTAAGACACTAGTTGATACTCTTCTTGTATAGTTTTCATAAACCATTTTGATTTGTTCAAAGAGAGTTTGAATTCTTTTATTATAAAGCGCCGACACAAAAACAATAGGGGCATAACTTAAAAACAAAAATTGATTACGAATTTTTTTCGTGTATTCTTTCATTGAATTTTCATCTTTAGTAATCGCATCCCATTTATTAACAACGATAATAACCGCTTTATTATATTCAGATGCATAACCAGCTATTCTTTTATCTTGTTCTTCAATTTCTTTAGTGCCATCTAAAACAACTAAAACAACTTGGGATCTTTCAATTGCGCGAATGGCTCTTAACACACTATACTTTTCAGCATTTTCATAAATTTTGCCTTGTTTTCTAATACCTGCTGTATCAATGACAACATAATTTTGACCATCTCTTGTAAACTTTGAATCGATAGCATCACGAGTTGTTCCGGCAATATCACTGACGATAACTCTTTGCGTGCCAAGAATTGCATTAGTTAATGAACTTTTTCCCACATTGGGTTGACCAATAATAGAAAAAGCAATTGAATCATCGTATGCTTTTTCTTTTTTTACTGGTAGTAATTTAACTAAAGCATCTAAAAGATCACCAATCCCAATGCCATGTAAAGTACTAACAGGAAAAACTTCTTCGACTCCTAAATTATAAAATTCATAGATATTATCCATGAATTTTACGTCATCTATTTTATTCGCAGCAACGATTATGGGTTTTTTAGAACTATGTAAAATATTTACTACGTCCATATCGCCATTGGTAATTCCAACGCGTCCATCGGTTACCAAAACAATTACATCAGCCTCATCAATTGCTAGTTCGGCTTGAGCTTTAATCTCGGCCATAAAGGGCAGATTCTTTAACTCAATTCCACCCGTATCAATCAAAGAAAATTCTTGATCTAACCATTCCACATTTGTATAAAGGCGATCTCTTGTTATCCCACTTGCATCATCTGTTATGGCAAGTTTACTACCAGCTAAACGATTAAAAAGACTTGATTTACCAACATTGGGCCGTCCAACAATCGCTACTGTTCCACGTTTCATCCTATTTGTCTTCTTTCTTTATATCAAAATTACCGATTAGATCACCAATTGTGCTAGTTGGTGTTTCTTTTTCTTGTTCTGCAAAATATTTATTAAAGGTTGCTCTTTCTTTCGCAATTTCAAGAGCCTTAGCACTAACGCGAAGTTTGGCAACACTTGGATCACATTCTCTAACCATTACACTAACTGTGCTACCAACTGCGAAAACCTCATCTACCCGGTTAATTCTTTTCGCTGAAGTAACTTCACTAACAGGTAAGAAGCCTTGAACATTTTTGTAATTAACAAGGGCACCTTTATCGTTTATTTCAGCGATTACAACATCAATGGTATCACCACGTTGTAGTTTAATATCAGCCCAAGTATTTTCAAGTGTTTCTTTATGAGATAAGCTTACACGTTTTTTTGCATCATCGATATTTTTAATTTTAACTTTTAAAGTATCGCCTTCATGAACTTCATCTTCTAGTTTTACATTAGTAAACCATGAATATTCAACTCTTGGCATTAAGCCAGCATAATCATCAGTTAATTTAATAATTAAGCCAGCAGGAATGATTTTTTCAACTAATCCATCAAAAATATCACCAACATGATATTGTTCTTTTAAAACTTCCCATGGATGTTTAACAAGAGCTTTCATTGAAAGAGCAATTTTGTTATCTTTAATTTCTAAGATTTTAACTTTTACTTTTTGTCCTACTTGTAAATGAGATGCCACATTACGAACAAGCTTGTGATCAATTTCAGTTTGATGTAATAAACCACTTACCTCACCTAAACTAACGATAGCGCCGTATGGTAAAATGTTAACAACTTCACCTTCAACAACCATTCCTTCTTCTAAGGCCGCAAAAGCCGCTTCTTTAGCAAGACGATGTTGTTTTTTCATCGCCATTATATTAGAAACTGTAACTTGTAAATGATCTTTGTTAACGTATACTACCATAACATCTAAAGTTTGACCACGAAGGGTTCTTAATGCTTCTTCTTTTAAGTCAATAAATTTGCTAGGTAAAAATAATTTAACGCCTTCATATTCTAAATCAGCTCCAGCTGATGTAACTTTAGTGACTTTGGCTTTAAAGATTTCATCATCTTCTTTAAGTTTTTCAAATAAAGAAAGTTTAGCTTTTTCATCAGCTAATTTAGTTGATAAAATACAAAGTGGTTCTTGTGTTTTTTTGTCTTTAGTTACTTGTTTAACTAAAGCTTCAAATTCTTCACCTTCATGATAAATATCATAAAGTTTTTGACCTTCTTGATATGATTTTAAATCATTATCATAAATAACCGCTTTGGTTTCATCATCAAGAGTTAAGTAAATTGCATCTCTTGTCACATTAATGATCATTCCTCTAACAGATTGACCTTCATAATAAGTATGTTTGCTCATTTTTTTTGACCTCTCATTTATTAATTTTATAATTTGACTAACTACTTCATCAATTGATAACTCCGTACTATCAATTACGAAAGCATCTTCTGGACATCTTAAAGGACTAATTTTTCGCGTCGAATCTTTCCAATCACGAAGCTCAATTTCTTTGATTGTTGCATCTAAAGTAAGATTAATACCTTTTTCTTTTCTTTCAAGCATCCGGCGACGCGCCCGACATTCAATGGTCGCATCAAGATAAATTTTAACTTCAGCATGGGGTAAAACAACCGTACCGATATCACGACCATCAACAATACAATTTTTTTGATTGCAAATTTTACGTTGATAATTAACTAAATAATTTCGCACAACTTCTAATTTAGAAGGAGTTGAAACATTATTAGTAACTAAAACGGAACGAATGCTTTCACTAACATCTTCGCCATCCATAATGTATTTACCATTTTGGATGTCTAAAACGGTGTCTTGTAAAAAAGTATATTGAGATTCATCTTCTAAATTAATGCCAGATTTTAAGGCTTTGAGGGTAATGGCACGATACATTGCACCGGTGTCAATATATTCAAAATCTAGTTTGCTAGCTAAGTTTTTAGCAATTGTTGACTTACCAGATCCTGCTGGTCCATCGATTGCAACTCTTATCATATCTTCCACCTCTTCGCAATATTATACCATAACTTTAAAATCTTCGTATATTAAATGATAAATTTATTAATCTTATAATTCTAAATCATTACCATTTCGGCAAATAACAATTTCTTCGGGTTTACCATCACTAGATGAAGTAAATTTTTTACCATTATCAGCTATCGCTGTTCTTAAAATGGTATAATCAATTTCCACATAACCATTTTCACAGAAAATATAACTAGCAAGATCACCATTAGCATTTTTATTATGAATAACTTCTAAATCAATTGCTTCATGCATATTAGATTTAACAGCTTTTAAGTACATCTTACCAACATTATTTTTCTTGCCTTTATTAATTTCATCAGGACGGAAACGTTTAATGTTACCACGATTAGTTAAAATGATTACGATATCTTTTTCACTAACATATTTTGCACCAACAACATAATCATTTGGTCGACTCTTTAATTCAATTGATTTAACCCCAAATGAGGCAGGCTCAATAATACTAACTTCTGATGCATCATATCGATTCATATAACCATCTTTCGTCGCAATAACAACCTCATAGTTACTACCAGTTACAACATCGGCGCTAACTACTAAATCATCATCTTTAAGTTTAGTTGCTTTTAATGCTTTTGAATATCTTGTAACGTATAGACTAGAAAGTTGAATACGCTTAATTAAACCCGATTTCGTAGCAAGTAAAACATAACGTTCTTTATTAAAATCATCAACTGGGAAAGAGAAAATAACTTTTTCATTTGGTTCCATTCCTATTAATGTACTAACATGAAAGCCTAAATCTTTATGTTTTGTTTCTGGTATTTTATGAATTGGTAAGAAAATGTAATTACCACGATCTGTAAATTGAATAAGCGTATCAGTGGTTGAAGTTTCATAGATATCAGTAATAACATCCCCATCTTTTAGTTTAGTTGGTTCAGTATTAGCAAGGAAAGCTTTTTTGCTAAGACGTTTTAAGTATCCATCATGGGTAATAATTAACATAACTTCTTCTTTAGGGATAAATTCTTCCGTCTTAACTTCAACTTCTTCAACTTCGTGTTCAATTGTCGTTTTACGATCCATTTTAACAATTTCTTTAACGCGTGTAAGTTCAGCAATAATGGTTTTTTGTAAAGCTGTTTCACTTGATAAAATATGTCGAAGTTGTTTAATTGCTTGTTCTAATTCTTTTTGTTCAGTTCTTAATGCAAAAATATCGGTATTTGTTAAACGATATAATTGTAAAGTAACGATGGCTTCAGCTTGAATATCGGTAAAACCATATTTAGAAATAATGTTTTCTTTAGCATCAGCTTTATTTTTAGAATTTCTAATAGTTGCAATGACCGCATCTAAAATTGAAACCATGGAAATTAAACCTTGAACAACTTCTAAACGTTTAAGGGATTTTTCTAAATCAAAATTACAACGATTAGTAATTACTTCTTTTTGGTGCGTAATATAAGCATCTAAGATGTCCGCAAGCCCCATTTGCATTGGCCGACCTTGAGATATAGCAACCATATTAAAGTTATAAGTTGTTTGTAAGTCGGTTTGTTTCAAAAGAAAATTCATGATATTTTCGGGGTTAGCCTCACGTCTTAAATCAATAACAATTCGTTGACCTTGTCTACTTGATTCATCCCGAATCATTTTAACGCCATCAATTCCTTTAAGTTGAATAACTTCACTCATTTTTCTTAATAGAAGCGCTTTATTAACATCAAAAGGTATTTCAGTGATAATAATTTGTGGTTCAACTTTGGAGCGATCAATTTCATATCGTGATTTAACAATAACCTTTCCACGACCATTTTCATATGCGCTTTTTAAACCATCTAAGCCTTGAACAATTGCTCCTGTTGGAAAATCAGGGCCTTGAACAAATTGCATTAATTCTTCTAATGTGCAATTCGGATTGCTAATACGATAGATAGCAGCATCGATTACTTCGCCAGGATTATGAGGTGGAATTTCGGTTGCATAACCAGCAGAAATACCACTTGCGCCATTAATTAAGATATTCGGAAATTTAGAAGGTAAAACAATAGGTTCTAGTTCTTCATCATCAAAATTAGGCACAAAGCCAACGGTTCTTTTAGCTAAATCTTCAAGCATAAGTTCTGAGTAAGCACTCATCCTAGCCTCAGTATAACGCATAGCAGCAGGTGGGTCACCATCAATACTACCATTGTTACCATGCATATCAACAAGTGGTAACAAAATTTTAAAGTTTTGACTCATTCTAACCATCGCATCATAAACGGCCGTATCACCATGTGGATGATATTTACCAATAACATCACCGACAATCCGGGCTGACTTTTTAAATTGCTTATTAGAAGTTAAACCAAGTTTATGCATGGCAAATAAAATACGTCTTTGAACAGGTTTTAAACCATCACGAACATCAGGAAGGGCACGATCTTGAATAATATATTTTGAGTAACGCCCAAAGCGATCACCCATAATATCTTCAAAATATTCACTAACGCAATTTTCAACAAATTTTTCGACTTTTTTGGAAATATTATTTTTATTACTATTCATCTTCGGTCATATCCTCCAAAATAAAATTATCATCATTTTCAAAAACTACGTTATTTTCAATCCATTCACGACGTGGTTCAACATCATCACCCATTAAAATTTCCATTTTATTTTCTGCATCATCATCTTCACCAATTAAAACTTGAATAAGGGTTCTTCTCGTTGGATCCATCGTTGTTTCCCAAAGTTGTTGATCGTTCATTTCACCAAGTCCTTTATAACGTTGAATTTGGACATTACGTTTTTGAATCTTTTCGCGTAATTCTTCATCAGTCCAAGCATATTCAACGCCACTTTTCGAAGAAATTTTATATAGCGGTGGTGTTGCAATATAAACCATGCCTTTTTCTACTAATTGTTTCATATAGCGATAAAAGAAAGTTAACAAAAGAATTTGAATATGAGCACCATCGGTATCAGCATCGGTCATAATTATTACTTTATTATAATTAGACTTTTCTACATCAAAGTCTGGACCAAAACCGCCACCGATCGCATTAATAATTGACATAATTTCTTCGTTTTTCAAAACTTCTTCGATTTTAGCTTTGGCAGTATTGATAACTTTACCTCTTAAAGGTAAAATCGCTTGGAAACTACGATCACGACCTTGTTTAGCTGTACCACCTGCTGAATCACCTTCGACTAAGAATAATTCATTTTTTTTCGGATTACGATATTGGGCAGGGGTAAGTTTACCAATTAAATTAGCAGGTTTTGAAGTTTTTTGTTTAACCATTCGAACTTCATCACGAGCCTTTTTGGCAGCTTCACGAGCTTTAGCCGCTCTAATTGCTCTAGAAATTAAGTTACTAGATATTTGGCCGTTTTCCGCAAGATAAGATTTCATTTGATCATAGACAACTTGTTCGACTGCCATTTTAGCTTCGGGTGTTCCAAGTTTATTTTTGGTTTGCCCTTCAAATTGTAATAAATCTTCTGGAATTCTAATGGAAATAATCGCGGTTAAACCTTCTCTAATATCAGCACCATCTAAGTTGACGTCTTTATCTTTTAAAGCACCGATTTGTCTTGCATGATCATTAAAAGCACGTGTAATAGCCGATTTAAAACCAATTTCGTGCGTTCCACCATCTCTTGTTCTAATATTATTAACAAACGATAAAATGTTTTCATTATAAGTTTTTTCACAATAAATAAGTGATGCTTCAATATTAATTTTTAACATATTACCGGATAAAAATACGGGTTCATATAAAGCATCTTTACCAGCGGTTAAGCTTTTAATAAATTCAACAATTCCATTTTCGAAATGGAAACTATCCGATTTATTAGTTCTTAAATCATTTAGATCTATTTTTAAGCCTTTAATTAAATAAGCTGATTCTTTAAGTCTTTGAGCAATTATCTTATAATCATAAATAGTTGAAGAAAAAATTTTAGGATCTGGTTTAAAGTGAACAGTCGTTCCTGTTCTTTTGGTATCACCTAAGTTACGGGGTTTTTCAATAACCTTACCCCCATTACGATAGGTTTGATTATAGATTTTACCATCACGATAAATAGTAACCGTCAACCATTCACTTAAGGCATTAACAACACTAGAACCAACACCATGTAAACCACCAGATACTTTATATCCACCATTATTATCAAATTTACCACCGGCATGAAGCGTATTAAAAATAACTTCAGGGGTTGGCCGTTTTTCAACTTTATGAATTCCGGTTGGAATACCCCGACCATTATCGATTACTTCAACGCTATTGTCTTTATGGATGTTAACAATAATATTATTACCATAGCCTGAAAGAGTTTCATCAATGGCATTGTCAACAATTTCCCATACTAAATGATGAAGACCTCTTGTATCAGTTGAACCGATATACATACCAGGTCTTTTACGAACTGCCTCTAATCCTTGAAGGACTTGAATGGAATCCTCATTATAAATATTTGTAGTTTTGGCCATAATATCACCCTTTCTTTAATTTTTATATTCGTTTATTTGAATCTTATAAAAGTCGATCACTTTTTGAACTATTGCAATCATGACACAAAGTCTGTAAATTATTAAAAGTTGATTTGCCACCTTTCGCTATTGGTATAATATGATCAACTTCTAACACGGCTACATTTTGGCTGCGATGACAATACCTACAGCGATATCCATCTCTTTTGTATACCGCAAACCGCAACTTATTTGTAACACGACCTCTTTCAACCCGACTGATTGCATCCCAAATACCTTTATCTAAATAGAAATCACCATTTTTATTTTTTAGTCTATTTACTAAATTTTTAATTCTTTCACTAGTAAAACTTTTTTCTTTTTTATTATATACTTGGCCATTAATTTTAGCTAAATATAAAGTGACTTTAAGATAAAAACTAGTAACTGGCTTTTGTAAACTTTTTTGATATAATTTATTTTCATAATAATTTAAAAGTTTAACTACATAACCTTTTGGCTTTTTGGAATATTCGTTTTTAATCGTAAGCTCTTTAATTTCATTTTGATATTTAGGAAAATTAAGGTAATTGTAATTCATAAAACCAATTTGATTAAGAACTTTATTTTTATAATTATAAAATTGTAATTGATAAATTAAATAATCTTCTTCGGAAATATTCTGAAAAAATTTTTCATTATCATAAGTATGGCTTAAATCACATTCACAAGAAAATTTATAGAAGGCATATCTTTTATTAATTTCTTGGACTTTGTTAAGTAAGATACTATACTTTTTGACAAAACTTAAATAAAGTTGTCTAATAATTAGTCCAATAAGAAAAATGATTACAAAACTAATTAAAATTCCCCACATAACTTTCCCCATTTTAATTATAATCCTTTTTTAAATTTGTGCCTTAAAAATACTTATTATTACTTGGCCTCTTTAAATTATTATACCATAAACCAATTTTTTTGGCAAGAAAAATAGTTAAAATATCTAACTAAAACATACATAAATTAAAAATTTGACAAATAAGCCAAAGCTTTTTTTGTCGAGTTTTGTTAAAAAAAATAACCTTTTTTTCTATTGTGAATTATATTACAAATTTAAATCTTTTTCCAATAATAAGAGATTTTTATTGAAAAAATTTTCCCCTTGATGTATAATAGAAACAATATTTTGGAGGCCGGTTATAATGAATTTTTTTATCCCCATTTTAATGCTTGTTAGTTCCTATTTAATAGGGGCAATTCCTTTTGGCCTTCTAATTGGTAAATTAAAAGGCATCGATATTAGAAATTATGGAAGTCATAATATTGGCGCCACTAATGCTTTACGAACGCTCGGTACTGGATGGGGCTTACTGGTTTTTCTTCTTGACTTTTTAAAAGGAGGCCTATTTGTTTTTATCACTAAATATTTAATGCAAAGTGAAATGACTTCGTTTGCGATTAACCCTCATCCATTAATTTTTGGGATGTTAGCTATCTTAGGTCACCTCTTCCCTGTTTATTTAAAATTTAAGGGAGGTAAAGGTATTTCTTGTACAGCAGGCGTAATGATTGCATATTCTTGGAAAGTTTCCTTGTTTGGTCTTTTAGCCTTTATCATTGTCGTTGCTATTACGCGTTATGTATCGCTCGGATCAACAAGTGCTGCTTTAGCTTTGTTTGTTGGCTATGCGATTTTTTGTCCGACGGATTATTATTTACTTGCCTTTTTATTAATTGTCTTAATTTTCGTAGTAATTAAACATCTTCCTAATTATAAACGTTTAATTAAAGGAACAGAAAATAAAATTAGTTTTAAAAAGAAAAAGCCTGATAAGTGAGATTACTCACATCAGGCTTTTTACTTATATTGATTCATTGAATTCATAACTCTTGTAATATCTTTTTCGGAAGGTTTTCTCCCCATTTGCATGAACATTGCTCTAATCATATCACGATTAATTGGAGGGTTCTTCTCTAATTGACGCGTAAATACTTTACGAATAACGAAAAAACCAATTACAAAACCAACTAATAAACAAGCAATGCCAATAATTAAGCCAATATACCATGGTATCATATTAAAAAGTCTCCTTTCGACTAGTTGAATAAATTATAGCAAATTTATTTTTTTCTTTCAAGTTATATGAAAATTAAATCAATTTGATTAGGGTTTATTTTTGACAAAAAATAACTATGAGATGTTATCTTGCAATATTCTTGCAATTTAAATTTTTTTTAAATATAATTTTATTACATAAATTTTATGGAGGAATTAATTATGCCAAGAAAAATTACTGAATCATGCATTGCATGTGGAACTTGTGCAGCAAACTGCCCAGTTGAATGTATTAGTGAGGGTGATATTTATGTAATCGATGCTTCTCAATGTATCGATTGTGGTGCATGCCAAGAAAATTGCCCTGCAGAAGCTATCGTTGAAGAATAATTAATAAAGACTATAGCGGTTAAAAGGCTTTTAGGAAATCCTAAAAGCCTTTTTTGTTTTGTTTATAAAATTTTATAAGCCGGTTGTGCCATATTCACTATATGCCATAAGTGAATATCTAATTGTACTAGTTGTATTATCGGTATCAGTATATTCAAAGGCAGCATATATTGCGCTTACAAAACCTTCATCATTTAATTCGATTTCAAAATAAATGAATTCATAACTATAATCATAATAGAAAATGAAATCGGTAATTGATAAATCAGCAGCACTGATGTAATAACTATTTGTAAAACTATCATATTTCATTTTAGTTAAATCAATTTTACTAAAATCAGCAACTGGTACAAAGTAAGTAAAGCCTTCTCCTTCTTGGGCTACTTCATCATATGAGCCATCATAAGGAATTTCAAGATCGCCCTCTTCGGTAACTTCATAATATGTGCCATCAACAATTTTATAAGTATCGATTACATAACCTTCTTCTGTATAAACAAAAGCAACAATTTCATCACCTGAGAAATAGAAAGTTGAACCAAATAAAGTATCATCAACTGTTACATTAGAAAAATCTTTCGCAAAAGCAGCTTGTAAGGAAGCTTTTTGATCTTCAGTTAATTCACTAAGAACACTTCCACCTTCAACAACATTTGGTAATGTTACACTATCGAAATCCGAATAACTAAATTCTTCTGAGAAATAATAGTCACCATAAGTATTGTCCGTAACTTTGAAGACGTAATAAAGATCAGTAACATTATTATTAGCATCTATTTCTATTTCTAAACCTAAAAGCATACTATCACTATCAGCACCTATTGCGCTAGCTGCATCAGTTAAAAAGGCTGGTTTTATAACGTATTTACCATTAGCATAGCCAAACCAATCGGCACTTAAACCGAATTCGGATGCTAAAATAACAATCATACTTAAATTAGATGCTTCATCTGAAGTTAAAGCTGTTTTAACATAGGTTAATGTTGCAGGATCTAATTCATAAGCAAAATAATTACCATTATTTTCTTCAAAATAATATTGTATGCTTGATTCAAGACTACCATTTAAATAGTATTCATATAAAATATTAACTAAATTTTGATATACAATATCTTTTTCATATTGAACTTCATATCCTTCTGAAGCATTATATAAATATTCACCAATAAATGAATCATATTCTTTTAATAAAGCTTCTTGAAGTTTAGCTTTTTGTTCAGCTGTTAAATCAACAGCGGTAGTTGGATCTACATAATCAGGAGCTTGTTCAAACTCTGGTTCAACATCAGGTAAAGTGATTGTAGTTGCATTAAATTTACTATAATCAATGGTATATACTACACTAAATTCACCGCTGTCATCTTCATCAGTATAACTAACGATTAATTGAACAATATCGCCATTTTCATTTAATACTACTTCAACTTCACTAAATTCAGCAGTTGTGCTACCAGTTTTCGCAATACTTTCACCAACAATATTTAATTTATTGCTTTTACATAAAATTCTTCCCTCAACTACTTCAAAGTCATTAACATCAAGACCTAATTCACTTGGAAGAGCCATAATTGGATAATAATCACCATAAATTAAATCGCCATATTCATCTTCATATTCCCAAACGGTATGGGTTAATGGTGTATTAGTCCATGTATCAGTATCACTATCATATTCATAAATATAAACATATTTTTCGTCTTCGGCGATAAATAATTTAATGGCGGTATCAGTACTAGCCTCGCCATCTACTACTTCATAATAGTCAATTTGATAACAATCATTAGCATATGCTTCTTCATCAACGATTTGATAACCATCTAAAGTGTCAAAAGTTGATTTAAAACTATAACTATCATAAGTTTTTTGAAGTGCTTCTTCAAATTTAGCCATTAGCGGATCGGTATTTTTATATACTTCAATAGTTAAAGTAGCCGTTTCGGTTATTCCTAAATAAGTATAAGTTATCGAATAAACTAAATTACCAACCGTATTAATATCACCAGAAACTTTTTTAATAACAGCTGCCGTGTTTGGTAAGGTTTCATCGCCATAAGTAACCGTAAAATAATCAGCTGGATTAATTGTTGAAGATATTTCGACGCGAACATTTTGTTCAACATTAATTTGTAAAGTTTTGGTGCTATCTGCAATATATTCAATGCTAACAATTAAATCAACACTTTTGCCATCATAATTGCAATATAAATAATATGAACATTGACCAACAACATTCGGATTACCTACTTGTAAGATAGCATTTAAATTACTGATATCTAACTTTTCATCATCATAAGTTAAATCAACATAATTTTCCCAATTAATCGTTGTACCTACTACAACTTTAATAGGATTTTCGTTTTTAAGTTTTAATTCTAAATTTTTTTCTTTACTATTTGTACACGAAGCAACAAAAAGCATAAGAAAAAGAAATAAGATACTTAAAAAACCAACTTTTACTTTTTTCATTAGTATTTCTATCTCCTTTACTTAAGCCACAACCATATTAAAAGGGCAACTAAACCAAATCCAATTACCGAACATATTAACATAGGTAGTAGCGATATAAATGCTCCTTTTCGTAGAGCCTTTTGTTCTTTTTTCGTAAGTACGACATGATTTTCATCATTTTTATTATTCTTTTTTAAATAATAATCATCATTTAACGCATCCATTGAAAAAATAGTGCGCCCATCATCTTGAAATTTTTTTTTAGGCTTACTCATCTTTTTTCTCGTAATTATCATATAAGTGGCAAGCCACAAAATGATCCTTTTCAATTTCTAAAAATTCAGGTGTAACTTCTTGACAAATTTCCATACATTTATTACATCTTGTATGAAATTTACAACCCTTGGGTGGATTAGCAGGAGACGGAATATCACCTGCTAAAACAATACGTTGCATTTTTTCTTTAGGATTCGGAATTGGAACCGCTGAAAATAAGGCTTGCGTATATGGATGAAGGGGATTTTTAAAGACATCTTTTTTATTACCCTTTTCAACAATTGAACCTAGATACATAACACCGATTTCATCTGAAATATATTTAACAACCGATAAATCATGGGATATAAAAATATAAGTCAAGTTAAGTTCATTTTGTAAATTTTTTAATAAATTAATGATTTGGGCTTGAATTGAAACATCTAAAGCACTAACAGGTTCATCACAAACAATAAGTTTAGGTTTTACCGCAAGCGCTCTTGCAATGCAAATTCTTTGACGCTGTCCACCACTAAATTCATGGGGATAACGGTCATAATAATGTTTTTGCAAACCACATTGTTTCATGATATTTATTACATAACTATGTAATTCTTCAGGTGGCACAATTTTATGAACCTTGACAGCCTCACCAATAATTTCTCCAACCGTTTTGCGTGGAGGAAGGCTTGAATAAGGGTCTTGAAAGATTAGTTGAATATCACAACGAAGTTTTTGCATCTTCTTACCCTTAATTTTACTTAAATCTTGACCTTCAAAAATAACCGTTCCACTGGTTGGTTCGTAAAGTTTGAGAATGGTTCTACCTAGGGTTGTTTTACCACACCCTGATTCACCTACAATTCCTAAGGTTTTACCACTACTTATTTTAAAACTAACATCATCAACTGCTTTTAAAAAGGCGGTCGGCTTACCAAAGAAATTAGTTTCAACCGGAAAATATTCTTTTAAATGATCTACTTCAAGAATATATTTAATTTCTTCTGCCATTATTTCACCTCTTCTTTTACATCTTCGTATAAATAGCAAAATACACTATGAGTTTTGGTAACTTTAATTTCATTAGGATAACCGGTTTCACACTTTTGGATACATCTTTCACAACGATCTTTGAAAAAACAAGTATTTAGCATATTTATCGGATTAGGAACTTGCCCGGGAATACTGTATAGTGGATCATCATTATCCGAATTGATTAATGGTTTAGATTTTTGTAACCCAATCGTATAAGGATGAAGAGGATTTTCAAAAATTTCTAAAACAGTGCCTTTTTCCACAATTCGTCCGGCATACATTACAACAACATAATCGGCCATTTCAGCAATTACCCCTAAATCATGGGTTATTAATAAAATGCTTGCCGAAGTTTTCTTTTGAACGTCTTTTAACAATTCCAAAATTTGGGCTTGAATTGTTACATCAAGAGCCGTTGTAGGTTCGTCGGCAATAATTAATTTAGGATTTCCCGCAAGTGCCATTGCAATCATAACTCTTTGGCGCATTCCCCCTGATAATTGATGCGGATATCTTTTATAAACACTTTCCGCATCCGAAATGCCGACTAATTTTAACATTTCAATGGATTTTTCTTTGGCAATTTCTTTCGTAGCCCCTTCTTGATGTAACAAAATAACCTCATCTAATTGATAACCAACCGTAAAAACTGGATTTAAACTAGTCATTGGTTCTTGGAAAATCATTGTTATATCTTTACCACGAATCTTATACATTTGGTCGGTTGGCATTTTAACAATATCAAAACATTTAGCATGACCTTCTTCATCAAGGCCTAAAGTATCATTGTTAAAACGGATTTCACCTGATACAATTTGACCTTGAGGTGCTTGGACAAGTTGCATTATGGAAAGCGATGTAACACTTTTACCACAACCCGATTCACCTACTAATCCAACAATTGAGTTCTTTGAAATATCAAAGCTAATGCCATTAACACTTTTTACAACTCCTAAATCAGTGAAAAAGAAGGTATGAAGGTCATCAAATTCAATTACATTTTCATTATTATGCATCGTGGTCGTATAAAATGAAGCATCAACTTTTCGCTTTTTGTTCTTTTCAAATTCTTTCGTAATTCGGAAATTTTCTTTCGAAATTTTCCTACTTTCTTTAAGAGAAAGCATACCTGAATTTTGCTTTTTCATCGCTTTACCTCTTCATTTTAGGATCCATGGCATCTCTTAAACCATCACCGACAAAGTTAAAGCCTAAGACCGCAAAAATAATTAATAGACCTGCTGGAATCCAAAGATTAGGATAATTTAATAAAATGGTTTGATCATTAGCTGATGAAATCATGGTGCCCCATGCGGCATAAGGAAGTGGTATACCTAGATTTAAATAGCTAAGGGTTGCTTCATACAAAATAATACTTCCTAAACCTAAAGTCATTGAAACAATAAGTTGTGGCATTATATTAGGAATTAAATGTTTGAAAATTCGGCGCCAAACTGGTAATCCCATTACTTCGGTGGCAATAATATATTCTTGTTCACGTAAATATAAAATTTGACCTCGAACAAGGCGAGCCGTTCCAGCCCAACCAAAAATGGTTAAAATGATCATTAAATAATAAATTCGATATTTTAAATCAATATCCCATGAATCTAAAACGGCACTAGCAATTAACAAAATAGGTAGTGTAGGTATACAATTAAAAATATCAACGATTCGCATAATGACCTGATCAACCCATTTACCAAAATAGCCAGCAATACCACCTAAGACGACTCCTAAGAATGTTTCTAAAATGATAACAACAAAGCCAAGCGTTAAGGAAATTCGACCGCCATACATTAACCTAATGAAAACATCCATTCCTTTTTCATCAGTTCCAAGAAAATGACTTTTACTTGGAGCAGCTTTATCATTTATATATTTTTCTTGTTCAATAATTTGATAAGTAGTAACTTCATTACCATCACTATCAACAAAAGTTCTTTCTTCAACAATTTCAACAATCGTTCTTGTTTCATCAGTTTCGGTTTCACCCCATTTATAGCCAAAGCCATGTAAAATGAGTGGTCCCAAGAATGAAAAAGCAAAAAGAACGATTAACATAATTAAACCTATAAGTGACAATTTTGATCGAAAGAATCGTTTTATCACCATTTGCATTGGGGTAAGTTCTTTATAGGTGGCTTCTTCTTCATCTTCTAGATTTTCATCATTAATTAACGCCTTCTCATCATTTTGAGCTACTTGTTGAATATTTTCTAAAACTATATTCGTTTTTTTGCGTTTATTATTGAGGTAGCAGCCTATGCCAAAAAAGATTAAAATCATAAGTAAAATAATCATAGGCTACCTCTACTTTCCAAGTTTAACCCGTGGGTCAACAACGGCATACATAAGATCAGAAAAAAGCGTTCCGATAACCGTTAAAACGGCTAAAAACATATTATATCCCATAACAAAAGGAATATCACCTGCTTGTAAAGCTTTATAGGCTAAACGACCAATTCCATCAATCGCAAAAACTTCTTCGGTAATCATGGCACCACCAAAAAGTGATGGTAAGATCCCCGCAAGCAATGTAACAAGGGGAATCATTGTATTTCTAAATGCATGAACATAAATGACTTTTTTCTCTGATAATCCTTTAGCACGCGCGGTGCGGATATAATCAGCATTTAAAACTTCTAAAGTATTTGTTCTTGTATAACGCATTAAGCTACCAATTGATAATACGACTAGAACAATCATTGGTAAAACTAAATGGTGACCCATATCTAATAAATACCTTATTCGATCAGAAAAGCTATTAGTATAAACTTCCTGAGCTGATACAAGCCCACTAACCGGGAACCATCCCAGTTCGGCAGCAAATACTCTAATGAGTAATGCTGCGAAGAAAAAGGAAGGAAGCGAAATACCAACCATCGCTAAGACCGTTACGGTATAATCGCGAAAAGAATACTGATGGGTTGCGGAAGAAATACCAAGCGGGATGGAAATAGCAAATTGAAAGATCATCGCAATAAAAGCAATGATAAATGATATGCCCATATTTTCAACTATTACTTGCGCAACGGGTTTTTCATAAATAAATGAATCACCTAGTTCGCCACGTAATAAATTGCCCGCCCAGTTAAAATATCCTGTTAAAATACCTTTAAAAGAATTATCGGCAAGACCATATAGTTCTTTAATGCGGTCGATATCTTCTTGTTTGATTGTACCTTGTTGCAATTGTGATGAAAATTTAGTAGTTAAATAGTCGGTTGGCATTAATCTAACCAAGAAATAAATGATGACAGAAACTCCAAAAAGAATAATAATTGATAATCCTATTCTTTTTAAGATATATTTAAACATAAAATAAACCTATTTACTTTCCTTCAAACTTACTTCCCAAATTCGACTAATTGGACCATTAAGTGAAGTAATATCACTATCTTTAGTTAAAGTTGAAGCATCGATAATATTTGTATTATAAGCATAAAGGTCACTTCTTTGATATGTAGGAAGTTCTACAGCAAGTTCCATAACTTTATCTAATGCTTCGGCATAAATTGCGATACGTTCACTTTGAACAAGTGTAGCACGACCAGCATCAATTAATTCACTTAATTCAACAATTTTTTCATATTCACGTTTATATGTTTGACGATCACGTTTAATTGCACTATAGCCCCAGTTTTCCGTTGAACCAGCTTTTGAGTTCATATGATAAACTTGATACATATCAGGATCAATTGCGGAACTCCAAGCAGCAGCCCAAACAGCTAAATCACCAGAATTTAATTTTTTAAGAGCATTATTATCAGGTTTAACGGTTATTTTAAAGCCATGTTGATTTAAAATTTCCGATGCTTTCTTAAAGGCAAGATAAGCAGGGTGGTCATTAGAACTTCCCGCAATCGTAAAGGTATATTCTAATTTGTGACCATTTTTAGTATAAATACCATCTGAACCAAGTGTATAACCAGCAGCTTTTACTAAATCTTCAGAAGTTTTACCAGTTTCATCAAATGCATAATATTGTGAATTAACCCCTTTAGGATAAGCCCAACTTTCCTTACTCATTGGTCGATAAATCGCACTAGCATAACCTGGATAATAGTCTACACAAAGTTGAACATTAATAGCATGCATAATTGCTTGTCTAACCTCTAAATCAGGAACTTTAGAAGGGTTAATTCCGATATAACCATAACCATTTGTTGCAACCGTCTTATAATCAAAACCTTCTGATTTACGTTGTTTTAACTCATTAATTATTTCCGTCTTAGCAGCTGGTTGCACAAAATGAACTTGACCGCTAAATAAGCTAGTTGTTAATTGATTTTGTGGAATTACTTGATAATTAATATAACGAATTTTAGGTGCACCAAGTAAGAAATAATCGTTTCTTTCAAAATACATAACGTTATGATCTTTAAAGGTTGCACTTGTAACATTCGCCGAATCGCCACCTTTAGTTGTTGCTTTATAAGGACCAGCACCAACAGGTAAACCAATTTTCTTAGCATCTTTTATAACATCATCTTGGAAAGCTTGGCTACTATATTTAACCCCAAAATTTTCTTCATAATCAAATTTCGCAATTTCTTCGGCATTTGAGTAATAATACATTGGCGCAACCGTAAAACCAAAATTCCAAATAGCTTTAGGGTCAACACCCTTAATGGTAATTTCTAAGACTTCATTGGTATCATTATTTACTTTACCAGTTGCATCATAAGTTGGTACTTTGTAAGTTTTACCATTAACAATGGTTGATTCAGTTCGATTAGCAAATTTAATACCTGAAATATTCTTAAATTCACGTGTTATGGAATTAAAGTAATTTTCTTTTTCTAAATTAGCAAAATATGTTCTTAATGTATTAGCGGTATTCCATCCTGATACTACATCAATAATTTTATTAGGAATATTATCGTTATAAACATATTCAATTGCTTCATCTTTGGTTAATTTTTTAGTTACACTTTCACCAAAGCTATATTCAAAGGTATTTTCTTTTTCATTCCATTTAATATAACCTTCAGCATATAAGAAAGCCTCAACATCACTTGTAAGAGAAACTTCTTTACCAGTGTTAGTATTAACAAAGGTAATTGTTTCATAAGAACCAATATTATTATTATAATCGGTTTCTAATTCTTCTCTAAATAATTTACAAGCTAAATCAAAATCATCAGCTACGCCATCATATTCCGAACCAAATTGCTTTCCTACTTCAATTAATTGTTTACGGAAATCAGCCGTTGTAAAAGAATGTTTATCTAATTCTTTAACTTCATTAGCGATATCAATTAATTTTTGGACACGTTCATCCGCAAGATCAAGGAATCCTTCTTCAAAGTTCTTTTGTTCGTTAGCGTTTCTTGTTTGAGTTCGATATTCTTGCAAACCAACTATTTCCGTTGAATATAAAGTGGCAGAACCATAATAGACAGGGTCTAAATAAACATATAAATTGAAAAGAACATCTTTCATTGTAAGTTGTGAACCATTACTAAATTTTATATCATTTTTTAAAACAAAGCGATAGGTGGTTCTTTCATCATCACCACTTCCCTCCGTTTTTTGTTCATAATCTAATACAACAACTGGTTCATTGACACCATAAGCAGGATTACCATCTTTATCACTGCTTAACATTGATATTTGTGTCATCCCAACGATACTACTATCTGGTCCTGATGAACTATAGAATGGATTAAAAACTCCATCAACTTCTTCACTACTAATAACAAGTCTTGTGGTTTCATTACTAATGTTATTTTTATCTTTTTTACAACTCTTACAACTTGTAGCCGTAACAACTAATAACGCAACCAAGACAATCGTAAATATTTTTCGATTTAAATTTTTCATATTTACCTCTACTTTCTACTATCTTCTAAAACAAAATCAGATCTAAAATTATCAACTTTTAAATCTATATTTGATAAATCAAAAACAGCTTGGTTTAATTTTATTTCTATTTCATATTCGCTATCGTTAAAGTGCAATTCACTATCAATAACGATTTTACCACTAACCGAAACATTGTTAATTACAACCTTTCCTTCACTTGATCCTGCAAGCGGCGCCATTTTTAAAGAGGCTTTGATGCCACTTGGTGAATTAATTGTGACATTTGTAAAATTAACATTATTAATAGTTGCACCATCTTGTAATTTTCTAAAAATACCATATTGTGGATTAAGGCCATTAGGGGCATTTACCACAAAATTACTAATTGTATAATTATTACCATCTAAAATATTTTCAAAATCACCAAAATTTAAAACTTGACCTTCACAATCAATATCATTTAACAAATAAATATTGCCATCTGCGTTTACTAATTCGTTATAAGAAGAAACTAAAGTATATTCTCCTTCAATATAATGAGCATATACATAAATACATAAATCGGCATTACCACCTGGATGTTTAAAATTATTATCCCAAGGTTTACCATCTTCATCGTAAAAGCCAATAACCGTATAATCGGCAATTTTAGCTTTATTTAAATAGTCATTAAAAGGACTACCTGCATCAACTGTATATTCGTATAAATCAATTATTTTACCATTTTCATCAATTCTTCTTAACATATACGAATATTTAAGGGTTTTTTCCCATTTAGCATATAGCGTAATTGCTTCATCACCGATTGAATCAGTTTCAAAATTCCATTTTGCGGAATAATCTTGATCAATATACCAGCCAACAAAATTATATCCTTCTTTATTAATACTATAACGTGGTAAAGTCGTTGGATCAACAATTTTAGAATGAGGTTTATAGGCATATTTAATATGATCACTAATATTAGTAACACCATTATCCATAAAACCACCATTAAAATCAAAAGTAACTAAACTATTAAAACCTTTACCAGCATAATCATCAATATTACGTTTACAAGAACTAAGCAGGCATACTAATAGTAAAGCAAAAAACAAAAGAGAAATTTTATACGTCTTTTTCATCTTTTTTACCTGTTCTTTTCTTTAATAAAATTATCGTTACTGTTGTAGCAGTCGCAACAACTACTACCCCTACGACCACTAATGTAATGATTAAACCTACAGGTTTAGCTTGTGGTGGATTCACTTCTGGATTTTCTGGTTCTATATCTAAGTCATAATCAACAAATTCTTTCGTAAAATCAATTTCACAACCCATCTTGGTTGCAAGTTCACTCATCGCTTGGTCTAAATGAGCTTTATTAGTGATTAAGTTTTGTTCATCAACTGTTAAATTATTAAACTCAGTATAGACATTACGAATACGATCATAAGAATATTTGCTTGCATCAACAAAATAAATACCATTAATTAAATCCGTTACAATCATAACATTTAATTGTTGATCTTTAGCAAGAATTTCATCAATTAATTCTTTAGGAATATACTCTAATTGTTCAGGATGAGCTAATAAAGCATTATAAGCAGTTCGAGCATCTTTAATAGTTTTTTTATCATTAATAGTAACTTCATCCGGAACTTTTTCCATAGCTTTAAGGAAATTAATAGCATAATTATCCATTGTTTGACCGGTTGTGATGCGATTTCCCTCATCATCTAATTTATCATGGAAGTAAACACTATACATAAGTCCATCATAACCACTTGAATTTTCTGGATATGAATAAGTTAATGGTTTTAATTTTTTACCTAAAGTATCAACAAAATTATTATAAAGTAAAATTGCATAATCAAGAATGACTTCTGATTCAAAATAATAATAATCTTTACCATAAATCATATCAAATGCTTCAAATGAATCACGATCAACACTAATAGTTGAATATAACGTCATCGTGCCTTCTAATCGTGGAGCATAATACGAATTAAATTCAACTTCAGTTAGATTAGGGGATGCATAGAAGGCAAAATCGCCAATTGCTTCAAGACTCATAGGTAAGATAACTTTCGTTAAAAATTGATTATATGCAGCCGCAAAATATTCGATTCGAATTGTATGATCGATGACGCGATATGTATCATCTTCTTTTGCAACCGGATATTGAGCTAATTGATAATATCCATTTGGTAAAATGGTATAAAGCACACCGTCATCAATAATTAAATTACTAAGCGTAGCAGTTGTTTGTTTTTCACCATTAACATACGCAAAGAATTCGGTTAAATTATTCATACCAACAAAAGCTGTATAATCAACTTGTTTTAAGGTATCACTTACTTCAAATGAAGTAATTTGGGTATCATAGAAAGCTTGGGCTCTAACTTCAACTAATTTTGGTAAACTAATTGTTGTTAGAGGACAATCTTGGAAAGCTGATTCCGCAAGCACTTCAACTTCTGGTGCTAAAACAGTTGTTAAAGCGTTACAACTATGGAAAGCAGATTGACCAATATATTGACAATTAGCAAGATTAATATTTTCAATAATAGTTAAATAGAAAACCGTATTATTAATTCTTTCAATATTTTCAAGATTGATATTCTTTAAAGATGTACAACTAAAGAATGTACTATCATTTAACACTTTCAATTGATCACCAAGAATAACATTAGCTAAGCTTGTGCAATAAGCAAATGCTTGTTCACCAACATAAGCCACCTTATTTAAATTAATGCTTTCAAGTAATTGACAATCATAAAAAGCATCTGGACCAATATATGTTAAAGTATCAGGTAAAACGATTTCGGTAAATAAAGCACCATGAGCAGAACCGGTTGCATAAGATGCAAAAGCACTTTCACCTATTCTTTCAAGGGTATTTCCTAAATCAATGGTTGCTAAATTATTGCAATCTGCAAACGCCCGAAGGCCAATTTCGGTAACATTACCTAAAGCAATTTCGGTAAGTTTAGGGCAATGGTAGAAAGCCATATCACCAATTTTACCAACTGCTTTTGTTAAATCAATTGTTTTTAAATTTCTAGCTGAATAGAAAGTTTGTGGACCAATTACCACATTGCCACCTGTTGACATATTAACCGTTTCAACTGTACTTTCTCTAAATGCTCCAAGTCCTAATTCAACGTTAGCACCAAGGGTAACATTTAGCATATTATTAGTTTGATAGAATGCTCCTTCATTTACTTGCGTATTATCACCGATTGTAATATTACGTAAATTAGTATTAGTAAAAGCATAAGGACCAATCACACTAACTTGTTCAAGATTAATTGAACTTAATTTTTGGCAATAATAGAAAGCATAATCTTCTATTGTTAAAGCTTTATTTGGAAGGGTTACACTTTGTAAATTAATACATTCAGCAAACGCATTACTTGCAATTTTTGCAAGTTTACTTGAATTGCTAATTACCACAGTTGTTAATGTCAAATGACCACTTAAAGCACCCTCACCAATTTCTTCAATCGAATCAGGAACATTAAGAGTGGTAATGCCATTTCTTGGCATAACTAACACAATTGTCTTTAAATCGTTCGAACAAATCATTTCGTTATAAACGCGATAATTTTTAGAGTCACTAACATTAATTTGTGTTAAGTTATTACAATTAGCTAAAATTGCGCCACCAACTTTGGTAAAATAAGTATTTTGAGCCAAAATTAATTTTTCAAGACCACTATTAGCAAAAGCATAATCGGCAATTTCAACATCAGATGATGGAAGAGTTAAATTTTTCAAAGAACTACAACCACTAATCATATTAGATGAAATATATTCGACACCACCATGGAAGTTGATTTCAGCAAGTGAGGTACAATTTCGGAAAGCATAACTACCTAAATAAACCAAATCATTCATAAAATCAACTTTCGTTAATTTATTACATCCTTCAAAAGCATTATCAGGAATATTATTACTATAAATGGTTGCTTCAACAATTTTACTATTAGTAAACATTCCTTCACTTAATTTAGTCCAGCGACCAAAAAGAACAGTAGTAAGTCTTGAACATTCAGCAAATGCTCTTTCGCCCGTTCTTTTTAATTCACGAATATCAATCGAACGAATGTTGGCACAACGATAGAAAGCTTCTTTACCTATTGTGTTAAGATTGCTAGCATTAATTTCTAAAAGACTTGTACAATTATAAAAAGTTCTTTCAGCGACAACGACAACATTTTCTAAATTGATTTCTTCTAATTTTGTACAATCATAAAAACCATATTCAAAAATGCGTTTACAAGAGGTTGGTAAAACAACCTTTTTTAATGCACTACATTTATAAAATGCATATTTTTGAATTTCTTCTACTCCTTCAGGGATTATAACTGTTGTAATTGTTGAATCACCATAAGGAATCTTTTTCGAATCAAAATCATCAGGATCTTCAATTTCAATACTATCATCAATTGTATAATGACAGAAAGCAAAAGATCCAATATACATAATACCTAAATCATCAGGAATCTCAACAATACCGCCAAAACCTTTATATTCGGTTAAGATACGATTTTCCACAATAAATGGACTCTTGACCGTAACAGTACATCTAGCAGCCATTGTCGATAATTTACCATCAATAGTAATTCTAAGCGATATTCTAGCTACCCCTTCATCCATGGCAACTAGTACACCATTTTGGTCAACTGTTACAACTCTTTCGTTAGATGAAACAAATTCTAACGTGTATCTACTTTCATCTAAATTCCAAGGCTTTAAATTATAAATTAATCTAACACTTTCAGATGGATAACAAGAAATAGCAGGACTACCATCAAAGAAATTCAATGATCCAGTTGAACCAATTTCACTATAATCATTATCACTTGTGAAAGCAAATTTCGTTTCATATGAAGTAAATTCTAGTGCTTCAATTCCTACATTAGCACCAGATGAAGGATTAGTGTTTTCATCACTATCAACTACACTAACAACCAATGATATTTTTTTACCGGTTACTTTGCTTGTAGCACTAATGGTAGAAATACCAGTATTAATTGCTTCAATAATACCATCTTCTGCAATAATAACATTCTCATTAGTAGATGACCATTCTAAGTTACCTAAATAATCTTTATTAATTGTATCTTTACCATTTACTTTAACATAATCACGTAAATCAACTGTATCATGTTTATTAATTGTAAGCGTATCAACTGTGAAAGCTAAATTATTACTATCAAGTTCAGGAAGTGAAACATAGTAGAAATTAGCATTCATAGCATAGTCATCAATATAGAAAGCAAGTCCTTCGGCTAACTCAGTCTCTTTAATTACATCAATATAATCGGTAATTTCAACTTCAACAACCGTCTTTTCTCCAAGGGCTTTTTGATAAACTGGGATTGGATATTCAACAAGGGAAGTATAAGTTAAACTATTTGATTCTGGATTAGTATATAAAACAACCGGACGAATTGATTGAACATAATGATTATCATAAACGGTTAAATCAGCATAATAATGCCATTCTTTTTCAGCTTTATCATATTCCGAACGATATGTCGCATCTAAAATTCGAGGTGCTTCATAATCGACATAGAAAGTAAAACTATATGTGCTATTTTTATTAGAACTTGTGTCATCCCAATCTAATAAAGCCGACATCGTTACTTCAAATTTAGCATTGTTGTCCCAACCATAATCACCAGCATCAAGATTAATATCAGCCACGTATGGTCGCGGTGCACCTGAATAATAAGATTTATAACAATTATATTCTACTTCTTCCCAAACAACCTCACCCGTTGTTGTATTAGTAATTTTAATTTCTAATTCTTTAGCGCCTCTTAGTAATCCCGCAAATACCGCATATATTCCACTTATACAGTCAACATAATAAGATACGGCCGCATGCTCGCTTGTTGCGGGGATTGGTTGATAGTTACCTGACATATCGTAAACATAACTACCAAGAGGAATAACATAATCATAATAATATTTACCTAATGGAGTAGTTGCATAATAATCAGCTTTAATTTTATCATCATCATCAATAGCATTATTATGAGCTTCCGTTTCAACTTCATAATAATCTTTATCAAAGATTGGCGCAACTGACCAATCACCATAAAAGCCAAGGAATGGGATATTTAAATCTACATCATCATGAGCTTTTAATTTAATATATCCTTCGATATACATACCATTTTCAAAATAACGATTTAAATAAATTTTATCATCATTTGAAAGTTCAATTTTTACTTTAACGATGGCCGTTTTTCCCGCATCAACTGTACAAACATTACCATCAAGACTTCCATTTTCCACACTAAAACTGGTTTTGCCATCAAGAATATGGCCAAGTTCAGCTACATAATTTTCATCGGAAGTTGATAAAGATTCCGTCATAACAATCGATGATAAATCATATGTCAAAGCTTTATTAGAAATATTGACGACATTAAAAGCAAATTCATATACGCCACTGCGATTTTTGTCATCACCAAATTCAATTTTAGCAGAATTTTTTCCATCAACGGTTAAATAACCACCAGTCGTTACGGATTTTACTAAGTCAGCAAGTCCTGCTCCTTGTTTTCTTGGTGAATAAGGATTACCAACTCTATCAAGCGCAATTGTCGCTGTTGAGGTAACTAATTGATTAACCATATCACGGATTTCTTCGGTAGAAAGATTTGGAAATTTTTCTTTAACATATTGTCTTATTAAAATAGCAACACCACACATATTAGGAGCAGCCATTGATGTTCCACTTAATTTATCATAGTCACCACCAGGGATAGCAGATAAAATATTACCGCCATGCGCTGTAATTTCAGGTTTTAATTCAAGATTAGGTGTTGGTCCCCAACTTGAAAAATCAGACATGAATGGACCGGCTAAATTATTCATATTAAATTCAATTCGACCATTTGGAATCGATGCTAGTTGAACACCATCATCTTTTGAAATTGATACAACCGGAATTTGTACATTATTACCAACGGTCATAACAATATCACCAAAGACATTATTATAAATAATACAAGCGATTGCACCAGCCTCGGCCGCGTATTGAACTTTTTCTTCAAAGGAAATATCACCTCTTTTTACTAAGGCAATTTTACCTTTAACATCGATACCCATATAGTTAGCACTAAGTCCATATCCAGGAACTGTTACATATTCATAAACAACCGATTGATTAGCTGGAACATTTAACATTTCATAAAAATTGTATTCTTTAGCCGATTGATTATAAGCTTCAAGGAAAAAAACATTTTGCGTGCCATTAGCAAGCATATATTTATCCATATTTCCGTTAATTGATGCAACGGATAAGGCCGCATGATATGTTGATGGTGCACCAACCGTTCCAGAATCAGGATTTGAAGCTTTATTAGTATTTCCAGCTTCTGAGCCATAAGCACTACTATAATCGTTTGATGCTGCCGCAATCAAACTAATACCAGCTTTTTCAATATTATCATAAATTTCACTTTTATATTCTTCATCTTCTTCACGCGTAAAACCACAAGATGTTCCAAGGCTCATATTAATAGCATCAACCCCTAGATTAACCGCATCTTCTAACGCTGCTAAAATATCACCGTCTTCAGCACCTTCAGCATAATCGGAGAAAACTTTCATAATAGCAAGTTGAGTGTCAATTGCAACTCCACAAATTCGATCATCATATCCGCCAATAATACCTGCAACATGGGTTCCATGTTCACTTGAATATGGCATTATATCAGGATCTTTATCAGCATAATCATAACCAAAAGGAATTTTAGAAGAATAATATACATCTCTTGTTTCAAGGCCACTTGAAAGGCTACTTGCTAACATTTTTGAAAGTTTATTTTCAATATCAGTCCGTGAATAAAGCGGATTAACAACTTCATGAGTTGTAAATGCTGTATGCGTATAGTCACAACCAGTATCAAGAATAGCCACAATGGTTCCTTTACCAGTATATTCAACATTACTGCTATCAAAAATACCTGTTTCATAAACACTTACAGGATTTTGTACAGCATTTGGTTTTTCATAGGTATTTGAAATAAATACTCTTTCAATACCTGATAATTTTATAATATCATCTATTTTATCATACGTTGTTCGAACATAAATACCATCTAAAATACTTGAAAAATAATATTTTGTCGAACTAATTAAATGTCTTTTTTCTAAAGTTTGAACAAGTGATTTTTGTGAATCTTCCATATCCTTAGCTATTTTTTTAGCCTTGTTAGAATTAAGGAAGTCACTAAATTTATTAAAATTACTACTAGTAAATTCATTTACTAATGAATCACTTGATAAAGTAATAATAACACCCACTTCTTCATTTTTTTCAAAATCTGAAACCTTTTTAACTAAATCTTTGTTTAAAGAATCAAAAAAATCAGCTCTTAAAGTATCAGAAATCTTATTAACATCTAACTTTTGATGATCATTATCAACGTCGCTACTACTAGGCATTACCTTCTTTGCACAACTTGCAACTAATAAAATAAAGGCAATACTTATCGCAACAACAACTTTCTTAATTAATTTCACATTTTTACCTCCTGTATAAATTAATTAAAATGTATTATAATTTTTTCAACCATTACAAGGTAAAAACATGCAAATGTCTTTGTTTGCATGTTTTTACATGTAGTACTACTTATACTTCTTTAGTGTATGTATAATTATTATATTCATCGCCACTTTTATGTTTTAATTTTCCATCACTTGTTAATTCAAAAATTACTTCTTTA
>CANQDG010000009.1 GCA_947591495.1 uncultured Bacilli bacterium | reverse complement strand
GGTGAAAACACAACAACAAAAGAAGTTAAATATGAAGAATTAATTCCAGAGTTAGAAAAAAATCCTACGCTTGAAGGGTATGACTTTGTTGAATGGCTATTAGATGGAAAACCTTTTAATTTTAAAGAAACCCTTGTTACAGGTGCTATTACCCTAGAAGCACATTGGGAAAAGCATACATATACATTGACCTTTGATGCAAATGGTGGAAGCTTTAAAGATGGTGAAACTTTAACTCAAGGTGTTAAATATTTAGAAAAAGTAGGAGAAATAGAAACACCAACTAGAAAAGGTTATATTTTCCAAGGTTGGTATATAGATGAAGAAGAATTTGACTTTGATGAAACTATCACAGAAGATAAAGTAATTAAAGCAAAATGGGAAAAAGAAGTATATACCATAACTTTTAATTCAAATGGTGGAAGTCCTGTTAACAGTCAAAAGGTTGCATATGGAGATTTAGTAGAAGAGCCAGATACTCCAACACTTAAAGGATATGACTTTGTTGAATGGCTCTTAGATGGAGAAGCATATCAATTTGATCAACCAGTAGAAAAGAATTTAGATTTAGAAGCGCATTGGGAAAAGCATATATATACAATTACTTTTGATGCGGGAAGTGGTAGTTTTGAAGATGGTAAAAATACATCTACAAAAGGAGTTAAGTATGAAGAATTAATTTCACAGTTAGAAAAAGCTCCTACCCGTGAAGGATACGATCTTACTGGCTGGCTATTAGATGGAGAAGTATTTAATTTTGAAGAAACCCCTGTTACAAGTGATATTACCTTAGAGGCACATTGGGAAAAGCATATATATACTATTACCTTTGATGCGGGAAGTGGTAGCTTTGAAAATGGTGAAAATAAGGTAACAAAAAAGGTTAAATATGAAGATTTAGTTCCAGAACTAGAAGAAGCCCCTACCCGTAAAGGTCATGACTTTGTTGACTGGTTCTTAGATGGAGAAATATTTAATTTTAAAGAAACTCCTGTTACAAAAGATATTACCTTAGAAGCACATTGGGAAAAGCATGTATTTACTATTACTTTTGATGCGGGAAGTGGCCGTTTTGAAAATGGTGAAAACACAACAACAAAAGAAGTTAAATATGAAGAATTAATTCCAGAGTTAGAAAAAAATCCTACGCTTGAAGGCTATGATCTTACTGCCTGGTTCTTAGATGGACAACCATTTGATTTTGAAAAAATAGTTATAATAGGTCCGATTACCTTAGAAGCGCATTGGGAAATACATACATATACCATAACTTTTGATGCAAATGGTGGTAATTTTAAAGAGGGTGCAATTTTAACTAAAGGCGTTAAATACTTAGAAAAAGTAGGTGCAGTTGAGGCTCCAACCAAAACAGGTTTTGTATTTGTTGGCTGGGCATATAAGACTCAAAGTGATACAAAAGTTGATCCAACTAATGTTGAAGTAAAAGCTGATTTAGAATTTATTGCTATATATGAATTAGAAGAATTTACAATAGAAGAAATTAAAGGCTTTGGCGAAATAACTTATGATGGTAATGGACATCAATTAAAAGTATCCGTAAATTATCCATTAAGCGAACTAATAAGTTATACATGGTATAAAGGCAATCCACAAAACAAAGAATTAGTTTTATCATCTTCAAATAATACATTAACTCTTACTAATGTAGTTGATAGCGGTGTTTATTATTGTGTTGTTACTGTTAGTGATGGTAAATTGACTAAAGAAGTAACAAGTGATCAAGTTGAAGTTAAAATTAACGCTAAAGAAGTAACGCTTAATTGGCAAGGTTATGATGTTAAATATAACGCTGAAGATCAAACAGATGCAATTCAAGTAAGTTATACTGATGTTTTAGGTAATGAAATATCTGTAGCAATTACTTTGACAAAAAATGGTGGCTTTGTTAATAAAGGTGATATTGTTAAATTCTTATATTATGGTGAATATCTAGCAACAGCTACAATAACTGATCCTAACTATTTTACAAACAATTCAACACTAACGATTACAATGGATGCAGATTATGTAGCAGAAATTAATGCTATAAAATATCGAACTATTGAAGAAGCTATTTGTCAAGCAAAATCAGGAGAACAAATTATTTTACTTGCTAGTACTAAATTTGTTGATGCAGATCTTTGTGACGAATCATTAGCACCAGCCAATACTTATACTTTAAATGGTAATTTATTATTACCTTATAAAGAAGGCGATAAAGTTGGTCATACAGGTAATGGTGAAGATAGTGGTGATATGCCAGTATCTGGTAGTGGTAGTGTTAATCCACAACTTTATTTAACTTTAACTATTCCTACAGGAATCATCTTAAATGTTTCTGATAATAGCACTTTAACCGTTGGTGCTATAAGAGGATTGTTTAATAGTGGTGGTAATCCGCAAAATATGATTTCTGGTGGCTATAGTAGATTAATTTTAGATGGTACTATTATTTCTACCGGAACAGTTGAATCATATGGTGAAATCAAAGGAAATGGTAAAATTATTGCCAATGGTGGTATTGTTAGAGATATGCTTGTCATAACAGGCTGGCGTGGAGGAAGCAATGCTAAAGATGTATATCAATCGGTTTTCCCATTTAATGATTATGAGGTTAGAAGTATTGAACCTACAATTGAAATTCATTATGGCGCAAGACTTGTTGGCCATGCAAGAATAACAACGACAAAGAAAACTATTGCATTTTTCACGTTCAATCCTCAAGTTAATGATGCTGATTTAGGATTAGTAGGAACAGAAGATGCAATGCTAATTTTAAAAGATTCTGATGCATATGTTACAAGATCATTTGTTAATGGAAAAAGTCAAATGGAAATATATGGAAATGCTACAACTTCATATGGAACATTAAAATTAACAGTTGCAGCTATGACTTCTATTTCTATTACAACTGAAAAATTATTTTTCCCAATTAATCATAATGTAAATATGATTCTTAAAAAGGGATGTAATTTAGATTTAGTTAACAAATTTAAATTCTTAACAGGTTCAGGTCTTACAATTGAAGAAGGTGCTACTTTAAATATCAATCAAGGTGGTGAATTAATATTCTATAAAGAATTTAATGATAATTCAACTACAGGAGGTGTGCCTTATGGTAAGTATGCTGCGGCTACGCTAGTAAATGATGGAACGATTTATGTTTCAAGTAATGGTAAGATTGCGGCAGCCATTGGTGCTACAGAAGGTTCAACTACTGGCAAAGTTATAGTTGAGTCTGGTGCAACTTTGAAAATCGATTCTATTGAAAAAGATCGTTCAAATTCATTAACAATTAGTGTTTCTTCTTCACTTGTTTCATCAAGTGGTGAAATAGCTTTAGAAGCTGGCACTTATGTATTTAATGGTGATACTTGGAATAAGGAAACTGAATAAAAAGCATAAAAAAACAGTTATCAATTAGGGTAACTGTTTTTTGCTTTTTTAAAGTAGCACTTGTATATACATTTGCTTGACAAAATGTCTAGACAGGTGTATAATAAAGTCGTAGAAAAAAATAAAAATGGAGGAAAAAAATGAAAAAAATTAGATTATTTATAATCGCATTTTTGCTAATGATTGGCTTAGTAGGTTTAGCTAGTTGTACAAAAACTGATACTACCAAACCTGTTTTTAAAGATGCAGTTAATGATGTTTTACCGGAAAAGAATATTTTAGTTAAAACAAATACAACCGCAGATGATTTATTGGCTGATGTTAGCGCAACCGATGATGTAGATGGCAACGTTAAAGTTGTTGTCGAATTAGGTGACTTTGATTTTAATAAAGTAGGTCAATATACTATTTATTATTCTGCTTCTGATGAAGCTGGCAATCTTGCCAAAGTATCACGAAAAATAAATGTTATTGATACTATAGCACCTTATTTTGAATATGCAAATGCTCAAAGTGGAAAATTACCAGATGTTGAAACATTGCAATATGTTGAAGTTGATTTATTATCACTTGATTATTTATCAATCATTGATAACTATGATACTAATTTAACAGCTACTATTGAAAATGATGGTGGATTTAATTATGAAGTATCTGGTAAATACACCGTTACATATGCCGTAACCGATTCATCTAATAATAAAACAACTGCTACACGTGATATTACAGTTACTCCAGGTATTAAATATGTTGAAGATGTTTTAAAAATCAATGGTGAAAGTCATGCTGCTGTAATGAACGATCAAGATGCTTTAGTAGATAGTGGTAGTGGTCTACATTTAAGATTAAAAAATGTTATTCAAGTTATGACTAAAGAATTCTATTTACAACAAATAGAATTAAATAGTAGTAGTTATACTAACAATGGTGGTGCACCATATTTACCTTTTGGTGTTGCTGTAGTATTAGATGCAGACTATAAACCTGTTTTAGTTCGTAATGCTACTTATGCTATTGAAGCAGTTAAAACTGATGCTGGTTGGGAACTTCATAAAGGTCAAGATTTAACTTTCGTTGATAAATCTGCCCCTGATGCAAACGAACCTGTTGGTGTTCTTGGCGGTAACTTTGCATCTTATATTCCTGATGGTGGTTATGTTTTACTTGCTGGTGCCCCTCTTGGTGGTAACCTAGATACTTGCAAGATTTTCTTAATTAAGAATCTTTTAAGTGATACTTTTAATGGTGGTGCTCTAGGATGGGAAGCTGTTGAAGATGTAGCAACTGGTTTACTTGAAAAAGCTCAATTTAGTTTTGTTGAAGATGATACAACTATATATCCAAAACCTGATGCAATGGAAGCTCCTGTTTTAAGGATGGACAACCATGTATTATCATGGGAAGCAGTTACAGGTGCTAAAGAATATGAAATCTATGTTGATGGTGAATTAAAATTAACAACTACTCAAACATCAGTTAAAATGATTGATCTAGAACTTGAACCAAGTTTAGAAGGTGAATCTTATAAGATTAAAGTTAAAGCAATTACTTCAGACATTCGTAAATATAGTGATTCTGATTTTTCTGATGAATTAAGTTATGAAATGCCAAATGCACAAACTTTATCAGCTCCTGAAATTCAAATCGAAGATGGTATCGTATCATGGGAAGAAGTAAATGGTGCAAAAGAATATGAAGTTTATGCTCAACAAGTTGGTGATTTAATTACTTTAGGTAAAGTATCTATAACATCATTTAATTTAAAAGAATGTGTAGAGCTTCAAAAATTAGTTGCTAATGCTCATATTTTAGTTCGGGCAATCGGTGATGGTACTGAATGGTTAGATTCTGATCTTTCTAATAGTGCTGTATATTTCTGTGGTATCGAACAAGTAATTGTAATAGGTGAAGATCGATATCCTGTTATTGTTACAACAGCTGCTGATTATCTAGCAAGAAGAAATGATACAACTGATCTTGGATATGCAACAAAATCATACTTATATTTAATTACTGATGCTCATAACTTTAAAGCAGGCGATGTTGAAGCTAATGGCGAACTAGTTCTATTTGATAAAACTGGTAATGTTAAGGCCGTTCTTAATGCTCTTGCTAATCAAAAACAATATTTTAATGGTGAATGGGTTGATAGTGCAACATTTAGTTATAATGCAAGTAAACAAATAGATGCCCTTATTAGTATTTTAGCTGAAGGCGATCAATTATTAATTGGTAGAAGTGGTGGTAATTTCACCGTTAATGGCCATAATACTACTGATGGTAGAAACGTTGTTGCTAATTACTATTGGGGAGCATACGATGGAAGTGCTGATCCATTTAGAGCAGAACATACAGTTGATTCATTCCCTCAATTTGCAATTAAACCAGCTAATGCTCAACAATTAGAAGCACCTACTTTAACAATCGATGGCACTAATCTTACATGGGAAGAAATAGATGGTGCAACTGGTTATGAAATTTGGATTAATGGAACACTAGAAGAAACCGTTAATGTAACAACATTTGATTTAGCCAAATATGCTACATCAATTGGAAAATCTGGTGCAGCTGCAGTTAACTATTCTGATTTAACTGTTGCGGTGGTTGCAACTGGTGATGATAAAGAGGATAGTGAAAAAATAACTAAGACATATCGAATTGCAGCTCAAATAACTGATGGAACAACTAGTCTTAACGTTAACTATAACCTTGAAAACACTCTTTGGAATGGTGGTTCTGGTGCTAATTTCCGTTTAAATGATTTAGTAGCAGTATTATTTACCGGTGCTAGTTACAAAAATGCTGTTACAACATATGCAGGTAGTGCAAATTATGCATCTAATGGTCAACATATTTGGTTAAATAACTCAATCGTTGTCGTATTAGATAGTTCATTAAAAGTTAAGAAGGTTCGTTTTGGTTTTGCGGCTGCTTATGAAATCGATCAAGAATATAATATTACAGCTGCTTCAACATGGGATAATGCCGAAAGACCTAGTGCAAGTGGTGCAGGTAACTTATTAAATCTTGAAAATGAAATAGCAGATGATGAATATGTTCTTATCACAGCTAATGTTGGTAGCAAGGCTCAATTAACCCTTTGTGCAAAATTATTTGTTAATAGTAATGCTGATGCTGTAATGGCAAAAACTGCTATTGGCGATGCTTCATTAGTTGCAACAAGAATAGATTTTGCTAATACTCAATATCAAATTAAATTAACTGTAACTGAAGTTAATGCATAATTGATAAAAATAAAGATAGTAGAAAAAGCTTAAAAGTCAAGTTTTTCTACTATCTTTCTTAATATAAAGGAAAAGATTTCCTAAAAAAATTTATTTATGATATAATGAAGATATAATAGTTAGGAGGTGTTATGATGGAAGAACAACCAAAGCCTAAAAAGAGCTTTGCTAGCTTTATGAATAAAGTTTATCAAATAATTATTTTGAACATTATAACCTTTATAACGATTGTTCTTGGTTTAGGGATTTTTTCCCTATTTCCTGCCCTTGTATCACTTCTTGCAATGCTTCGAAATAGTAATGATGAAACATTTATTGGTATGCTTAAATTATATTTTCGAACCCTAAAAAAAATATATTGGAAAGCTTTTAGCGTATCATTAGTTTTTTTTGTTTTACTTTTCTTAGGAGCTTTTAGTACTTTTTATTTCTATTGTTTCACTTTAGAGTCAACTCATATCTTTTTTGCTTTAGCATATTATTTAATGCTCTTTGTTGAAGCAGTATTTTTACTAGCAACAATTAATGCCAATTTCATGATTGTTTATTATCCGCATTTAAAATTTCTTAAGATTATAAAATATGCTTTTAAGACTTTATTAGTTGTAACTTTAAGGGCATTAATTATTTTTATTCTTTTAATTGGAGCTGTTTATTTAGGGGTTTTATTTGTACCGGCCTTACCTATTTTTCTAATATCACTTTTTATGTTTATTTGTTTAAAACTTTTAGATAAGCCGTATACGAAATTAATTCCGAAAGATAAAAAAACTTTAAATCCTTATGATTGTTAATTAAATATAAAAGGGACAGTTTTTGCCAGGTGGATGGTAAAAATTGTTTTTTTTAACTTGTATAGACATTTGCTTGACTAGACAAGTTAAAAGTGGTATAATAAGTGTAGAAAGAAGGAGGTTTTAATCATGAAAAAAATAATGAAAAAAGCCATTATTATTATCTTTGTGATGGCCTTATTAGTTGGCTTTTATGCATTACTAAATTCTACAACGAGTTTTGCTTATAGTCCTGATGATTATACTGGTAGTATTTATGTTCATGGTGAAGAAAATAGTTATCAAGCCTTTCTTGATGGTAACCAAATTAATCGACCTATCCTAAATCAAGACATTGTGATTGATGCTACAAATTATGTCAGCTTTTTAGATCCTGAATTTAATGAAGAAGTCGAAATACAAAATGTTGATCAAATAACAGGTTTATATTTACCAGAAACCGGAACTATAACTTATCAAGTAGATGTTGAAGAAGCAGGATACTATAATATTAAAATCAAATATTATACGATTGCGGGAAGAAGTTCTAGTATTCTTAAAGGTATTTTAATCAATGGTGAATATCAATTTCAAGAAGCAACAACCTTTAGCTTATCGCGAATTTGGCATAATGAATTTGATGTCGCAAGTAAACGCGAGGCTAAAAAACATGATATTAAACCTCAAGCAATTGAAAAACAAGTTTGGAATGAAGAACCAATTAGAGATAATGAAGGATATTATACCGATGCATATCTATTCTATTTTGAAAGTGGCATGAATGAAATAAGTTTAGTTGGTGTTTCAGAACCGATGGTTATTAGCACAATTAGTCTATATCAAGAAAAAGCCATTTCTGATTATCAAACTTATCTTAATAATTATTTAACAAATGGTGCTACCTATCAAAGTGAAGGAGCAATTGTTAGCAAAGTTCAAGGCGAAAGCACTTATGAATACAATCAAGCAACGCTTACGCCGGTTGCTTTATATAATTCTTACAAAATTGAACCATATGAAAAATTTATAACAAGATATAACACCATAGGTGGAGAAAACTGGGATGTGGCTGGTGATTGGATTAGTTGGCAAATCGAAGTTCCAGCAGATGGCTTATATCAAATAACGATTAAAGCTTTACAAAATTATAGTCGTGGTCTTCAAACCAATCGAAAACTTTATATTAATGATGAAGTGCCTTTTAAAGAATGTGAAACAATCACTTTTAATTATAAAAGTGACTGGCAAAATATTACAATTGGTAATGATGATGAACCATATTATTTCTATCTAAAAAAAGGCCTTAATGAAATTAAATTACAAAATGTTATTGGTAGTTATGCTAGTAGTGTGAGAGTTGTTAATGAAACGATTGCGGACTGCAACTGGATTTATCGTAAAGTCATTATGCGAACAGGTGTCAACCCTAGTAAATATCAAACATATCGCTTATATGAAAGTATTGAGGGTTTAAGAGAAACGATTGAACAATGCGTTAAAAATTTAGATTTTGCAATCGATGAGGTAATTAAAATCGCAGGTGAAAGAAGTAGCTTAATTTCAAGCCTTGAAACAACGAAAGATCAATTAAGTGATTTTCTTGAAAGTGAAACTAATATTTTAACCGGATTAAATAGTTTGGAAAATAATATTACCTCCCTTGGCACATGGGTTATGAATATTGCATCTCAACCACTTGCAATTGATTATTTAATGGTTCATGGCAAAAATACTACATTACCTAAATCAACGATTAATTTATTTCAAAGAATAGGTCATGAATTTACCCTTTTAATTGGTTCTTTTACAACTGATACATCGTTAAAAAGTAGTGTTACAGCCGATGGTGAAACCATTACTGTTTGGATTATGTCAGGTCAAGATCAAGCTAATTTACTTCGTTCAATGATTGACCAAAGTTTCACAATGCAAAAAAATATTAATGTGGAAATGAAACTTGTTTCATCAGCCGTCTTATTAAAGGCAATTTTATCAGGTAATGGTCCGGATGTTGCAATGGGCGTTGCCGCAAACATTCCGGTTAACTGGGGAATTCGAAATGCAATTGTTGATTTAAGTTTACTTGATGGCTTTGATGAATTTGTCCAAAACTTCTATGAAAGTGCGGTGGTGCCTTTTAGTTATAATGGCGCAACATATGCACTTCCTGATACCGAAGATTTCCAAATTCAATTTGTTCGAAAAGATATTTTTAAAGAATTACAATTAATTGATGAAACTGGAAAACCAATTACTCCTAAATCGTGGGATGAAGTCTTAGATCTTCTACCAACTTTACAAAGACAATATTTAGATTATTATTTACCAAATACAAGAGGAGCCTTAAGTCCACTTCTATATTCAATGATTTGTCAATATGGTGGTGAACTTTATCTTAATAATGGTAAAGAATCAGGCTTAATGATGAATGAAAGTGCCAATGCTTTTTATGACTTTGTCGATTTTTATAAAAATTACGGCTTTGATGTAGATGCCAATTTCACTAATCGTTTTAGAACGGGTGAAACGCCAATTGGTGTATCATCTTTTACCCTTTATAATACGCTTGCGGTATCAGCACCTGAAATTAGTGGTAACTGGGAATTTGCATTACTACCTGGTCATCAAACAGATGAAGGTATTACCTATGCAACTGCCTCATCATCAACTGGCACCATTATAAATGCGCAAACTAAACATCTTAATGCCGCTTGGGAATATGTTAAATGGTGGTTAGGCGAAGATGCTCAAATAACTTATGCTAAAGGAATGGAGTCTATTTTAGGTTCTGCCGCCAGATATAATACAGCTAATAAAGGTGCTTTCGCAAAACTTCCTTGGTCGGCTCGGGATTATCGAATCTTAGAAGAACAACGTTCTGTCGCAAGAGGAATTCCGACAATTCCTGGTGATTATATTGTGGGTCGTTATATCGATAATGCTTTTCGTAATATTTTAAATGAAAATACGCCTTCAGCTGATGCTTTATATAATTATTATCTAAAAATCAATGCTGAACTTGCACGAAAACAGCGAGAGTTAGGATTAGGTGATAGTGATGAATAAAAAATACACCTTAAAAAAAGCCAATAAACAAACCTTACAAGTTGTTGTTAATAAATATGAAAAGCGCGTTAAAAAAAGTAGTTTATCAACTAAGAAAGCTAACTTTAAAAAAGCCTTAAAACGAAGTCGCGTTTCTTATGCGATGATGGCTCCTTACTTAATAATCTTTTTAACCTTTACGATTATTCCAGTTATAATGAGTTTTGCGTTAAGCTTTACTAATTATGATATGTTACAAGCACCTAAATTTATTGGTCTTGATAATTATGTTAATTTATTCTTACATGATGAAGTTTTCTTAATAGCTTTAAAGAATACGTTAATTTTAGCCGTTATTACCGGTCCACTATCTTACATTATGGCCTTTCTTTTTGCTTGGCTAATTAATGAATTGCCTCATAAATTAAGAGGCTTGATGACCTTAATTTTTTATGCTCCATCTATTTCGGGGAATGCTTATTTAATTTGGCAATTACTATTTTCATCCGATCGCTATGGTTATATTAATTCATTTTTATTAAATTTAGGCATTATTAATGAACCGATTTATTGGCTTTCAACACCAGCTTATGCGCTACCTATTTTAATCATTGTTCAATTATGGTTAAGTCTTGGTGTTAGTTTCTTATCTTTTAGAGCAGGTCTTCAAACGGTTGATCGAACTCTTTATGAGGCCGCAGCGATCGATGGTATTCGAAATCGTTGGCAAGAACTTTGGTATGTTACGCTTCCTCAAATGAAATCACAACTTTTATTTGGTGCTGTTATGCAAATCACTAATTCACTCGGAATTGGAATGGTTTCAATTAGTTTATTTGGTATGCCATCAACCGAATATTCGGCACATACGATTGTAACTCATTTACTTGATTTTGGTTCAACTAATTCAACTAGATTAGAAATGGGTTACGCTAGTGCGATTGCGGTAATCTTATTCTTAATGATGATGGCAAGTAACCTTATTATTCAAAAATTGATTAAGAGGGTGGGATCATAATGAAAAAAGAAATAAATGAACAAGAATTAGATTTTAGTCAATTAAAAGATGATCAAACTTTAGAAGAACAAGTTCAAGATTTAAAAAAGCAACATCTTGAGCTCAAAAAAAGCGTTAAACATAAAAAATATAAACGCGTTCGTTTAAGTAGATCTATTGCTGGTGATGTTATTTTATTTGTTATTCTTTTTGCTTTTGCACTTTTTAGTGCTTACCCTTTGGTATTTGCTATTTGTAATGCGTTTAAACCATTAGATGAATTATTCATTTTCCCACCTAAACTATTTCCTCGTCATTTTACAATTAACAATTTCATCGATTTATTTAATTTGATGAGTAATAGCAGAATCCCTATTTCAAGGTATTTCTTAAATACTATTTGGATTACTTTAGCAGGAACGATTGGACATGTCCTCCTTGCTTCCCTTTGTGCATATCCGCTTGCTAAACATAAATTTGTTGGTAAGAAAGTTTTAAATCAACTAATCGTTTATTCACTAATGTTTTCAACTGCGGTTACTTCAATCCCTATTTATATGATTATTAGTGGACTTCATTTATTAGATACTCAGTGGGCCATTATTATTCCTTCATGGGGTTATACTTTAGGACTTTTCTTAATGCGTCAATTTATGACCAATATTCCGGATGATTTATTAGAAGCAGCTAGAATTGATGGTGCTAATGAATTTACCATTTTTTGGAAAATTGTGATGCCGATGGTTAAACCAGCTTGGTTAACCTTAATTATCCTTTTATTCCAACAATTATGGGGAACCGACGGGGGAAATTACATCTTTACGGAAAATCTTAAACCATTAAGTTATGCTTTAAGCCAAATCGTAGCAGGTGGTATCGCAAGAACGGGAACTGCCGCTGCTGTAACCGTTATTATGTTAATTATTCCAATTACGGTTTTTGTTATTAACCAATCAAAGATGCTAGAAACAATGGCATCATCAGGTATTAAGTAGGTGATGCGATGAAAAAAGTTATAATAATTTTATGGAGCCTCACTATTACAATACTTTTCTTTGGCCAAATGATTTTGCCAAAGGCAGCTTATATTTATACGCCTGATGGTGAAGATGTATCATCAGCTGAAAGTTTAGTTGCTACTAAATCCATTGACTCTTCTAATTTAACCGATATAAATGGTAATTTAGTTTCAAAGAATTACACTTTTGGTAGTTTATATGATGTAGCCGATGATGAAGAACATATTTATATTTGTGATGGTAGTAACAATCAAATTGTTGTCCTAGATCAAAACTTTAATTATTTAACGAAATTTCCTGAAGGTGATGTCACTTTAGCTAATCCTCAAGGCTTATATATTACTAATCAATATATCTATGTTTGTGACTATGGTCATAACAGAGTTGCAATTTTTGATAAAAATTATCAATTAGTTCAAGAAGTTTTAACCCCAACTGATGTTGTTTTTGAAGGATATCAATTTAGACCAAAGAAAATCGCTGTAAGTCGAACCGGAAGAATGTATGTGGTTGCCGAAGGTATTAATGAAGGTATTTTAGACTTTAATCCTGATGGCACTTTTAGCCGGTTTTATGGCACTAATCAAGCAACAGTATCCGGCTGGCAAGCTTTTTGGTTACTATTTACCTCGGAAGAACAACGAAAAGCTCAAGGGTATAATTTTGGAGCGGCTTTACTTAATTTATGCATCGATCAAGATGAATACGTTTATACCGTTTCTTCCCCAACTGCGGGTAGTAACTTTATTAAACGCTTAAATTATAAAGCCCAAGATGTATTAAATCGCAATGGTTATATCCATAATGATGGTGATTTAGTTACTAGTCAAAATGGTCAAACGGCTGATCCTTCCATTTTTGTAGATATCGATGTTAATGAAGATGGAACCTATATTAGTTTAGATCGAGTTCGTGGACGTATTTTTGCTTATGACTTTGATGGTAATTTATTATATGAAGCAGGAGCCCTAGCTGCTCTTGCAAGTGATGCAGCACTTAATCAAAATAAATTATTTCAATTACCTGAGGCGCTTTGTTATTTTCAAGATAAAATCTTAACAGTTGATTCTAAAGGGCGTAATTTAATCGTCTTTGAATACACAACCTTTGGCCAATTAGTTAATAAAGCAACCCATCTTTATCGGGAAAATAATTACGAAGAAGCATCTAAGGTCTGGGAAGAAGTTCTAACTTTAAATAGTAATTATTTATTAGCTTATGCCGGAATTGGCAAAGCTCAATTTAGACAAGGCGATTATGAAGAAGCCTTAGAAAACTTAAAAAAAGGAAACGATACATATAATTATTCACAAGCATATAAACAATATCGTTATGAAAAATTAAGCAAAGTAGCACCAATTATTTTAGGCGTTGTCCTCTTAGGTTGTGTGGCGCTACTTGTAAGAAGTTTTATTAAAAATGCTAATGAAGAAAAAAAGGAAGGAGATATGTAAATGGAACAAGTAAAAAAACAACATCATAGTTCTAAAATAAAATATTACTTATCAACTTTCTTTAAAGAAGCATTTAAAAGACCCCTAGAATTAATTATTCATCCTATTAGTGGATGGGAAGATTTTAAATATGATAAGACCTCGAAAAGATGGGTCAGTTTCTTTTATTTGATCATGATGATTATGGCGGTTATTATCAATAAAACGTTAAAGGGCTTTGTGGTAGGCGGAGGTAACATTAAAGATTTTCGTTTATTTAATACCATTTTAACGATTATCTTATCAGTGGTAGTAGCAACTATTGCTAATTGGTGTGTTGGATCACTATTTGATGGCAAAGGTAAAATTCCTGAAATCTTCCGGGTTATTAATTATGCTTTTTTCCCATATGTTTGGTTATCAATTATTGCGACCATTATCAGTAATTTTATTGGAACAGATGAGTTAATGTATTATAACATCTTAATGGGAATTGGAACGGCTTTAACGATTTGGATGATGTTTTTCGGCCTTAAAGGCGTGCATGAAAATAGTTTTGGGATGAATATTATTAATATCATTTTTACAATTGTGGTTATAGCCATTATTATCTTTGTGATTTTATTATTCTTCACCTTTATGGAACGAATCCTTAGTTGGATTTATGCGGTGTATAATGAAATCAAAATACGTTATTTTTAGGAGGGGCTTATGGAAGATAATTATTTTACACTCCCCTTTTATAAAAAATGGTTTATTAATATCAAAAACTATTTCAAAAAGAAAAAGGAAAACTTTAAATTTCCTTTTGTGAAACTAGGAATTTTTCTCTTAGTATTAATTATGGTTGGGGCGATTGTTTTAATCGTTGTTACTGGTAAAAAAAGTTTTCCAGTTAAAGCAGCTTATGATAAAACCAATTTTGTTGATTATGATAACTTAACCGAAGAAGAAAAAACAAACCCCATAATTATCGAAAATGAACGCTACATCTTTACTTTAGATCCAAGCACGACCCATTTTGTTTTAACTGATAAACTAACTGGTCAAAATTTTGCTTCTAACCCAACACCAAGAAGTGAAATTGATACCTTAACTATTTGGTATGAAGAAAGTCGGGGCGAACCTTTTGAGTATGGTAACTATCAATACTCCATCAATTATGAAGACATGCACCGCTATGCGCTTAGAAAAACGCCTAATAGCATTGAAGTCTTATATTATTTAGGTGGTAAAGTGCGAATTGATTATACCGATCTACCACGCTTAATTTCCCAAGAACGTTTTGAAACTTTAATTCAAAATAGGGCTGAGGCTTATGTTGCGCATTTAAAAGAAATAAATGATCCAAATTATAGCACTTATAATCGTTATCTTGTGTATCTTAGACAATATCGCCTTAATACAAGTTATGGTTATTATGCCCTTAATAATCCCAATGCTTTAACCCCAATGGTTATTGAAGGCTTATATAAACTTTTCTATGAAGTTTGTGGTTATACAACTGATGATTTAACGGCTGATAATTTAGAAAATGGCATTGAACCTAGTAAAACTTATCCAACCTTTGAGGTATCAATGCGTTATAGTTTAGAAGAAGAAAACTTAAAAGTTGAATTAATTAATGAATCAATCAAAGATTATGAAGATTACCCTTTAATTTATATTGATATTTTACCTTATTTTTCGGCTGTTAATGCGGATGGCAAAGGTTATGCTCTTATTCCTGATGGTAGTGGTGCCATTGTTGATTTTAATAACAATCGTCAATATGCAACCAATTATGAACAGCGATTATATGGTGATGATCTTGCAACTAGTAAAAATACCTTTAATTTTGATAAAACTAAAATTGCTTTAAGCGTTTATGGAATGATGATTGAAGATGATAATCTAACTAAAGGAATGATTAATATTTTAGAATCAGGTAGTCCTAATTCATCCATTGTTGCTAGAATAAATAGTGAAGGTAACCAAAATGGATACAACCAAATCTTTTATCGTTATTATTATCGCGAAACCGATACTTATAAATTTGAATCGCTTGCGGGACTTGATGATATTCAAACATGGACAAATGATGCTAATGATCAATCAGTTACAATGTTAATTGAAAGTTTGGCTGATGATGTAACTTATGTGGGAATGGCTAAACAATATCAAAAATATTTAATTGAACAAGGCGTTCTTACTAATAAAGATGATACTAAAGAAGTAGTTTTCAATTTAACTTTACTTGGTGGTTATTTAGAAAAACGTAATTTCTTAGGTATTAATTATCAAAAAGTGCAAGCTTTAACAACTTCTGATAATGTTGAAACACTTGCTTTAGGCCTTAAACAAGATGGCATTAAAGAGTTAAATATTATTTATCAAGGCTTTATGAATAATGGTATTAATACCACATATAATGGTAAAATCAAATTTAATAAAGCCATTACGACTAAGAAAAAATTACAAATCTTGCAAAATCATTTAGCGGAAAACACCATTAACTTTTATCCAATGTTTAATATCGCTAATATATATACGGATAAACATATTAGTAATAAAAAACTCATTACGAATCAATATGGTAAAACAATTGTTAATTATCAAAACAATGAAGCATTATATCAACAAGATTTACAAACAACTCCGCTTTATACTTTAAAGCCAACAACCTATAAAAAGACCCTAAAAAGCATTGATAAAGTATTAAATAAATTAAAAATTCAAAATATGGCCTTTTCTGATATTGGTAATATTTTATATGGTAGTTATCAATCAACTGATATGATTTTTAAAAATCAAACATTAACTTTATTCCAAGAAATCATGCAAAACTATCAAAATTATAGAATGGCTTTTACGGCACCTAACGATTATGCTTTAAAATATGCAACTATAGCAATTGATGTTCCAACTGAGGCAACCGATTATACGATTTTTCAAACTTCTGTGCCATTTTATCAACTCGTTTTAAGTGGCTATTTAGATTATTCGGCTGAATCATTTAATATGAATGATGAATATTCATTTGCTTATCATAAGATGAAAGCAATCGAAACTCTTTCCAATATCGCTATGACGTGGACATATGAAAGAACTACTGATTTAGTTGATACCGAATATAACTATTTATATTCAACTTATTATGATAATTGGTATCAAGCATCTTTAGATGTTTATCAAGAATTAAATGCCTTAAATATCTATAGTGCTTATTTGATAAACCATCAATATCTAAATGCCGAAGCAACAGTTGTTAAAACAACTTATAGTAATGGCGTTGAAATTGTTTTAAATTATAGTCCAGTTGATTATCTTTATAATGGCATTTTAATTGCCCCTAATAATTATCAAGTAGTAAAGGGGGGAAATTAGATGGCCAAGAAAAATTTAACAAAAGATGCTAAAAACAAACTTCAAGAGCAATTAAATCATAAACTTACTAAATTAGAAAAGCGTTTAAACGAAAAAGAAGAAGCACTGGCTATAATTAGCAAACAGACAGCTAAATTTAGACATTTACAAAAACAAAAAATTAAAATTCTTTATCAAATTAGAGATGTTTTAACAACGCTTGAACAATTAGCTAATGATTCTTATGTTAAAGAAAACTTCTTCAAACGTTTTAGCCAAAAGTTTAATTTAAATAAACCATCTAATTTAATTGAAGAAGAAAAGCAAATATTAGTTGAAAAATATGAAAAGCGCTTAAACCAATGGGAAGTTAAACTAGCAATGGTTGAAAAAAAATATGTTGAATTTGGACAAAAAACCAAAACACAAAAGCATCCGAACTTAAAGAAATTAAATAGATTAGAACGTCAAGAATTAAAAATTAAAACCAAAATGCAAGCTCTTAAAATAGACCTTATTAGACTTGAAGATGGAACATATGTTAAACTTAATTTCCTCATGCGAACAATTAAAAAATTAAACTCAATGAGTTTTAGAAAACAAGAAGCCTTAGGTGGATATCTATTTGTGCTTCCATGGCTAATTGGATTTGCGTTATTTTTTGCCATTCCGCTTTTAACTACGATTTATTGGAGTTTTAATGATGTTCAAAGTGTGGCAGGCGGATTAACAATTAAATGGCTTGGTTTTAAAAACTATTTTGATTTGTTTAAAACCCAAATGTTAGGAACTAAAACCTTTTTAGAAGTTTTAACAAGTTCTGTTTTAGAAATGATTATTAATGTTCCGATTATTTTCATTTTTAGTTTACTAGTAGCTGTGGTTTTAAATACGAAATTTAAAGGTCATCAATTCTTTAAAATGATTTTCTTTATTCCGGTTATTTATAATACAACGGTTATTAGCTTAGCTTTAAATGGTTCTTTTGGTTCAACGATGGATACAACAATGACTGGCTTTTCTCAAATGTCAGTTGGTATTCAAAATTTTCTATTAGACTTAGGTATTGGGGATCGTTTAATTGAATTTTTAATAGCAGCCGTTGATCGTATTTTCACGATTGTTACCAAATCTGGTATTCAAATTTTGATTTTTATTGCGGCCCTCCAATCTATTCCGAAACATTTATATGAAGCAGCGAAAATTGAAGGTGCAACAACATATGATTGTTTCTGTAAAATAACTGTTCCTATGACATCACGAATGTTTTTGCCGGTTTTAATTTATACCATTGTTGATAATTTTGCTTCAAGCGAATTAATCAGAATTATGACAGTTGATTCCACTGGATCAAAAATTCCATATGGTATGTCTTCGGCAATCGCTATTATTTACTTTATTGTTAATTTCCTTATTATTGGAATTTTATATCTATTTTTAAGAAAGGCGGTGAACAATAATGAATAAAATGGTTAAATTAACAAGTAACTTAAAAGATACTTTGACAAATCCAAAAAAACGCAAAGTCGTTGGTTCTAAATTATTAAACATTATTGTAACGATCATTAAATATAGTTTTATGATTGGTATTTCTTTTATTATTGTTTATCCGCTAATCTTACAAATCGCAGTAGCCTTTAGATTACCAACTGATGTTAATAATCCAAAGGTCATGTGGATTCCCGAACAATTTTCCTTACAAAACTTTAAAATAGCCATTACCGCTTTAAATTATTGGAAAGCTCTTGGCACCACCTTCTTTAATTCTTTAGGGGTTGCCATTTTACAAGTGTTATCAACAGCACTAGCTGGATATGCGTTTGCTAGATTAAAGTTTAAAGGAAGTAAACTACTCTTTTTCTTCAGTTTGTTTACGATTATTGTTCCTCAAACTATGGTTAGTTTACCAATGTATATTAATTTTGCTAGAACCGGCCTCCTTGGTAAAAAGTATGTTTTATTCTTAATGGCAGCTTTAGGAATGGGAATTAAATCTGGTATTTTTGTCTATTTATTTAGACAAGGATTTAAAGGTTTACCAAAAGAATTAGAAGAAGCTGCTTATATGGATGGCTGTAATGTCTTTCAAGTATTTGCTAAAGTAATGTTTCCTTGTGTAAAAAGCACCATTATTACGGTTTTATTGTTAGCTTTTGTTTGGCAATGGAATGATTACTATTATACTAATTTATTCTATATTGGGGGCAATCCTGATATTGTTACATTAACGACCCAGTTACAAACCATTTCGACTGGTTCATCATTACAATCAGCTTTAATGCAAGCCAATATTTGGCAATTGATGGGTCAAGATGTTACTAGTAATCCCCTCTTTGTTTCGATGATTTTAAATACGGCAGGTATTTTAGTTATGTTACCGGTTCTTATTATGTATTTCTTTGTACAAAAATTATTTGTTGAAGGAATTGAAAGATCAGGTATTGTTGGATAAAAAAAGAAAGGAAGTAAAAAGATGAAAACAAAAATTTGTAAAATTTTAGGTGTTATTTTAAGCCTTGTTTTAGTTGTTTGTATGAGTGGATGTAAAAAGGATAAACCAAAACCAAATCCTAATCCAAATCCTAATCCAAACCCAAGTGGTGATCCAACCGAACCAACTTATGATTTTATGGGTGCACCATTTAAAATTATGGTTGATACGGTATCAACTTCTGATCCACGAAATGCCGATTATACAAGACTTTTCCAAGCGGAAAAAGTTAAAGCCATTGAGGCAGTTGAAAAGAAATATAATATAAAAGTTCAATATGTTCCTTATCCATCTAGTGCTTCATGGGGTGGTGCACGTGAACGATATATTATTGAAAATAGCGTTGCGGGAACCCCACAAGCTCATATTTATGAAGTTCCATCTTATTCAATTGGAACGCTTGCGGTAGCTAATGCTATTACGCCTATCACAACCTTTATTGAGGCTTATGGTAATAAAGGATATTGGCCAGAAGCTAAAAATTATGGAACAGCTTTAGGTGAAGTATATGCATATCAAGATATTTATCCAACCGCTGATGAAGGAATTTTCTATAATATTGATTTGTTTAAAAAATATTTACCAAATGAAGATTTACCAAGTGACCTTTGGTTAAAAGGTGAATGGACTTGGGATAAATATGAAGCTTTATGTAACCAATTAGATCAAGTATTACCATCTGATTATTATGTTATGGGTGGAACTGCTTATAACTGGGCTTATCAATTACTAGGTGCTAATGGTGTTCATATTGTTGATATGGATTTAAAATGTCAATTAGATAGTCAAGCTGCTATTGATACCCTTACATATTTGAATCGTTTACAAAAAACCGTTAGTTGGGATATTGATTCTTGTGCTTTAGATAATGCTACCTCAACCGAAATGGTTAAAGGTAAAGTTGCTTTCCATAATGGTCAATCTTATTGGATTTATCAAGAAAACAAATGGCTTCATAAAAACTTTGATATTGGTTTTGTGCCATATCCTGTCGGTCCAAATGTTAAAGATACAACTAATTTAACTGATTATTATATTAATGATGTATATGGTAAAACCCAATTTGTCATTTCTTCTTCATATGCTAAATCAAATATTAAACCAGGCTATGAAAATTCAACTTTATATGATGAAATTATCTTTAAAATTTGGTCAGAATTACAAGTATTTACCGATATTGATGAAACAACTGGTTATTGTGCATTAGATGAATATATTGATGAATATATTAATAACCGTATCATTCCTTATTATGGTAATGAATCATCAATCGAGGCTCATCGTTCAATTATTCAAAAAGGTTATCCTGATTACTTCTATAGCCTTGACCAAGCTAAAGCGCAAACCGAAGGCTCTTATATGTTATATATTCAATCAGCCGTCAAAGGTGAAAGTGCTGATATTAGGAGCACGATGGCGACGGTTAAATCTTTAGTTGAAAATTCTTTCAAAATGATGTATAATTTAGGTGAAGATTATTATGCTTAAACTGCGTAAAACCTTAATGTTACCTTTATGTTTGTTGATGCTTTTTTTCATCGGAGGATGCGCCTCAAGTAATGCCAAGATTCTTGAAAGATTTTTTGACCAATTAAATATTTCAACAACGGTTGAGAGTAACCTTAATCTAGCTAGTTCTTATGAATTTGAAGGTAAAACCATCGAAGTGGTTTGGGAATCAAATAACGAAAGAGCCCTAAATAATCAAGGGGTAATCACAAGACTTGAAACTGATCAAACAATAATCTTAATTGGCACAGCTAGTTTAAATGGTGAAACCTTGAAAAAAAGATATATTATTACAATCTTAGGAGATACTAGTATGAAAACTTTACAAAAGGTAGCAGATAGTTTAATCTTACCTCAAACAATTGATGCATCACTTAGTTTAACAACATCAAAAGAAGCCGATGGGAAGGTTGTTAATATTGTTTGGTTTTCTTCTCATCCAGATATTATTGATGCAACCGGTAAACTAACTTTGCCAGCAAGTGATACTGTCGTAACTTTGACAGCCCATCTTAGTTTAGGTACAAGTTTTTTAGAAAAAAGCTTTTCCATAACCGTTTTACAAGATCCTAATCTGTCACCAAGTGCCACTTGGCATCAAGCAAGTGTTTACCAAGATCAAATTGTAGGAGAAATTGCTCCCGGCAGACAATCAGAATTTCCTGGGGCCGTTTATCGTAAATGTGTATCAAGTCGTGATTATTGGTTAGGAATTGAAGTGGTTGTTACCCTTCCAGAATTTATTCCTGATGAAAAAAGAAAAGACGATAATCCTTATGCTGCTAATACTTATCGCTATTTAGATAATCCGTCGGTTTATCTTGGTGGCAATAGTTCAGCTGAATGTGATACCGGCTTAAGTTGGTCATTTGGCGCCCAAGATGCTAATTGCACCGCTGTTGATTATTCACAATCTGTTGCTTTTAGACCATTTTGGCGTTATATCGATGGAGGCAGAAACAATTATGCTAATTCAAATTGGAAAGATACCTGTTATTACTACTATCCTGGTGATACCGTAAGAATCAGTGTCTTTTCCCCAAGACCTAATTTCTTGCAATTAAGAGTTGAATTATTAAAAGAAACAACTATTGAAAAATATGTTCAAAAACGTGCAAGTTATAATTTAGGTTCTAACTATTCCAAAGTTTTCTTATCAGAAGAATTTGCGGCCAAAGGAATGGGAACAGCTAAAGCTGAATTTAAACGGGTATGTGCCCTTGACCAAGTTAATAATGAAGGTAAACCAACCCAAAAAACTAATGCGGCAAGCCTTAATTGTATTTGGCAAGAAGTTTATTTATATCGTAATATCAATGGAACCCTTTATAAAGTTCCAATGGTAGCAACTCGTTTTTCCGCATGTAATGCTCCATCAAGCTTTACTAATTGTCATAGTGTTACCTATGAAGGTGTTAATGTTAATTTAGGAGGAGAAGTTGTAAGTTTAAGCCCTAATAATAATAACTAGGAGGAAGTTATGGTAGAATATAAAGAACCAATATATAAAGTAATAGAAAGAGATTTAAGAAAAGATATATTAACCGGAAAATTAAAACAAGGTGATATGATTCCTAGCGAAATAGAACTTTGTTCTAAATATGGTGTGGCAAGAATGACTGTTAGACATGCAATTGATAACTTATTAATTGATGGCTATATTTATCGTCATAAAGGAAAAGGAACTTTTGTAATTTTTAATAAAACTGAAATGGATCAAAATTCCAAGTTACCTTATTTTAGTTTCGCACGAGAAATGATTGGCGCTAAAGGAAAATTAGTTAATACGGTAATTAATTTTTCAGTTGAACAAGCCGATGAAATTATTATGAAAAGATTACAACTTACATCATCTAATCAAGTTTATTTCATTGAAAGAGTGCGCAAACTCAACAATATTCCGTTAGTATATGAAAGAATTTATTTACCAATTAATTTATATCCTGAACTATCAGCTGATATTTTCTTAAACTCTATTCATACTTATGTGCAAAAAGAACTTGGCTTTGTTATTAGAAATTGTGAATGTGCAATTGAAGCAAGATCACTTGCGCCAAGAGTAGCTGAAATTTTAAATTGCACACCTAATGAGGCGGCTTTATATATGAGTTCGGTTAGCTATTTAGAAAATGGTGCTCCTTTCATGTATGAAAGACAATACTTCCTTGGCACTTATTTTAGGTTTAAACATAATTTCTCTAAAAAATAGAGGATAACAATGAATTTAGATAGAAACTTTGATTTACCTCATTCAACCATCGATCATACTAGGTGGATCAATCCTTTACTTGCGGACGTTAAATTTTATGGCTTCAATTGGATAAAAGAGGATGGTCTTTACCAAAGATTACCGCGCCATTTAGACTCCGCCTTAAAAAGTGTAGCACCTAATGTGCTTGCTTTAAGTAAAAATTCAGCAGGTGGGCAACTTCATTTTGTTACTAATTCAACATGTTTAATTATTCATGCTAAAATTCAAGATTTTGCCCACCTTTCAGGAATGACTTATGTAGCTCAAGCAGGTTTTGATTGTTACATTGGTCAAGACTATGATACCCTTATGTTTTGGGATACTAGTCGCTTTAAAGTGGATCAAAAAGAATATGAATACACTTTGTTTAAAAATCTAAAAAAAGAAAAACGATTAGTTGTTATTAACTTTCCTTTATATGGAACAGTTGACAACATCGAGATTGCAATTGATGAAGATGCATATTTAATTAAACCAGAAGATGATTTATCAAAAAATAATAAAATAGTTTATTATGGCACATCTATCACCCAAGGTGGTTGTGCCAGTAGACCAGGTTTATGCTATACTAATCTTTTGTCAAGATCAATGAAAGCTGAAATCATTAATTTTGGCTTTTCTGGCAATGCTTTTGGGGAAGCAATTATTGCGAAAATTATGGCCTCTATTGAAGATGCTTCAATGTTTGTAATCGATTACGAAGCCAATGGGGGAACTAATGGTAAATTAGAAGCAACATTAGAGGATTTTATTAAAATTATCAGAAACCATCATTCCCAAAAACCAATCATTGTAATTTCAAGAATAAAATATTTATTAGATGATTTAAATCCAGAAACACTGGGAAAAAGAAGAGAAGAAATTCGCTTATTCCAACAAAATTTAGTAAAAAGATTGCGCAAAGTTGACCATCATCTTTATTATATTGATGGTAGAAAACTATTAGGCTCACCTTATGATGAATATACCATTGATGGTATTCATCCTAATGATTTAGGATTTAAACAAATAGCTAATAATTTAGAAAAGGAATTTAAGAAAATAATGAAAAAGGAAGATGAAATAAAAAATGAATAGATTATTAGATAAATTAAAAAAGAATAAAATGTGTTTAATTGCAAGCATTCCCGAAAATAATTACGAGTTTGCTAAAGCCGCTTGGGAAGCAGGCGCTGATGCTATTAAAGTTCATATTAATGTTTGGCATCGTGCTAGCAATAACACCTTTGGTAGTTTAGAAGACAATAAAGAAGTATTTGCAAGAATCATTAAAGATTCACCAGTGCCTGTTGGCATTGTTGCCGGTGAAGATGCGTTTAAGGCTGAGGCTAATTTAGATGAAATTGTTAAAATGGGCTTTGACTTTATTTCCCTTTATGGTCATCATACACCTGCTTCTTTAGTTGCAAGAGATGATGTTAATAATTTCTTTGCGGTCAATAGCACTTATTCTTTAGATGAAATTGTTGCGGTAGGCGAAGGAAGTTTCGCTGATATTTTAGAATTATCTATTTGTCAACCCGAAACTTATGGTGAACGCTTAAACGCGAAAGATTTAGTCAAATATAAATATATTGCAAGCCATGTAAATATTCCAACCGTTGTTCCAACTCAACATGTTATTTTACCTAGTGATGTTAAATTACTTGCCAAATGCCAAGTTAATGCAGTTATGGTTGGAGCTATTTCAATGGGAAAAGAAAAAGCAAGTATTGTCTCAACCATTAAGGCTTTTAGAAAAGAAATCGATAATTTATGATTAAAGTAGGCCTTATACCGCTTGATAGTAGACCATGTAACACCAGTTGGATTGTAAGCTTGGCAAGGATTGCTAAAATGGAAATTGTGATGTATCCACGCAGTGCTTGTGGCAATTTATTTACGGGTGCAAATATTGACTTAATTATGCCTTGGCTTAAAGAAAACATCGCCCAAATGCAATATTTAATTATTTCCACTGATGGACTTTGTTATGGGGGATTAATTCAAGCAAGAAAGGCACAAATTGACTTAGAAAAAGTTATAAAGCAATTAGAGGTAATTAAAGAATTAAAAAAGCAATATCCAGCTTTGAAAATCTATGTTTTTGATACCATTATGCGAACGGCTATCACAACCTTTGATGATGAAAGTCATCAATATTATCAAGCAATGAATGAATTTGCAAGATTAAAAGGAGCTTATTATTTTTTCCATCAAGAAGAAGACTTGGCTAAATTAAAAAAATTAGAAGAAACCATTCCAGAGCGTATTTTAGGAACTTATCTTAGGGCTAGAAAAACAAAACTATTTTTAAATAAATACTTTTTATCCCTAGTTAAAGATAAAGTGCTAGATAAAATGATTCTCTTACAAGAAGATTCAAGCCCTTATGGTATTCAAGCCATTGATCAAGTTGAAATCAAAGAACAAATGGAAAAAGACCATTTAACTGATCAAGTTGAATTTTACAATGGAACTGATGAAGGAGCGGCTGTTTTACTAGCGCGTATTATCAATGAAGAATATCATTTAGCGCCAACGGCTTATCTTTTAGTCCCAACGCCTAAAATTTTAGATAAATGTCACCTTTTTGAGGACCGGCCCTTTAGCGAAAATCTTTTAAAAATGCTTGAAACGATTGGCATTAAACTAGTTGATGATTTAGATAAAGCATCATTTGTGTTAGCTATTTTCGCAGAAGAACAAAATCATTCTCTTGAATTAAATGAGTATATTGAAGTTCCAATTAATCGTGATGAATCTTATTTGGCCTATATAAAAAAACTCAATGGTTTAATTAAACAAAAACCGGTTTTGTTAGTTGATTTATTTTTCCCTAATGGGGGTAGTTTTGAGTTATTAAATGATATCGATTATCGAAATTTATTAGGATATTCTGCTTGGAATACCTCATCTAATGCTTTAGGAAGCGCCCTTTGCAATGCTATGGCATACCTTGCTAATCCTAAATCACCTGCTAATCAAGCTTTCCTTAAAGAGCGGATTATGGATGATTGCATTTATCAATACATTGTAAGGCGGAAAGTATCAAAAATCTTATATGAGCAAAAATGTTCCGTTTTTAATCTTCAAGATGCAACCCCTTTAGCAACCGCCGAAATTGCTAAAATGATTCATCAGTATGATTATATGATTGATTATACTCCTTACCAATTTTGCCTTCCATGGCGAAGAATGTTTGAAATAGAAATTAAAGTTGAGGAATAAAAATATGATTTATGATGTCGTTATTGGTGGTGCAGGACCTTCGGGTATTTGTGCTGCCTTAAGTGCTAAACGCTGTGGCGCTCAAATTTTATTAATTGAAGATACCGCTTTACTTGGGGGAAGTAATATTCTTAGTTTAGTTGGTCCGTTAATGACTTATCATAATATGGATCAACAAGTAATAGGTGGGATTGCAAATGAAATTGTTGAACGATTAATTAAAGAAAAAGGTAGTTTAGGTCATCTTGATGATCCATTAGGTTTTTGTAGTACGGTAACTCCAATTGATCCGGAGGCTTTAAAAAAACTATATTTTGAATTAATTGAAGAAAATCACATAGATTTGCTTTTACATACTAAAATCATTGATGCAACCATTCAAGATGGTATGATTAAAAGTATCACCATTGCTAATAAAAAAGGCTTATCCAAAATTAAAGCTAAAATCTTTATTGACGCAACCGGTGATGGTGATTTAGCTGTTTATGCCAAGGCCCAATATCAAATAGGACGCGACAGTGATCACTTATGCCAACCAATGACAATGCCTTTTATTGTTGGTAATGTTGATATGGAAGCCTTAAGAAAAGCAATGCAAAAAAATCCCGAAAACTTTGTGTTAAGGGATAATTATGATTTTAAGTATTTAGGAATTAGTGGCTTTTTTGCGGAAGTCCAACTTGCCAAAGCTAATCATGATTTTGATATTGAACGTGACCGCGTTTTATTATTTGAAAATGTTAAGCCTCATGAAGTAACTGTTAATATGACAAGAGTTCTTGGTAAATCAGCTTTAGATCCAATTGATTTAACTAAGGCTGAAGTAGAAGGTCGTAAACAAATTACGAAAACTTTGAAGTTTTTACAAAAATATATTCCCGGCTTTGCTAATAGTTATCTTCTGCAAACACCATATCAAATTGGAGTGCGGGAAAGTCGCCACATTGTTTGTGAATATATGCTAACTAAAGATGATGTGTATAACCATCAAAGATTTAGTGATGCTATTTGCGTTAGTGCTTTTCCAATGGATATTCATTCACCTGATGGGGCAAGTCTTGAAGTTGATGAAAAAGCATCATCAAACAATTTAGCTTTTGAAATACCGCTTCGCTCTTTGCTTCCGAAAGGACTTAAAAACTTAGTTGTTACGGGCCGTATTATTGGGGCAACCCATGAGGCTGCAGCTTCCTTAAGAGTGAGTCCAGTTTGTATGGCTTTAGGTGAAGTAGCAGGAACTTTAGCTTCACTTGCAACTAGTGAGCACAAAAGTTTAAGAGAAGTAGATTATCAACAATTAGTTGATGTTTTGCATCAAAATCATCACATTACAAAATATTAAAAAAAACTTATCAAAGAAAATTAGTTTAATAAAAAGACTAACCTCTTTATTAGAAGAAGTTAGTTTTTTATTTTCATTAATTGTAAGTTTTTCATAATAATATACAATTTGTTTGTTAAAAGTTTACAAATTTGATATAATTAATATGTATTTTTTATAGAAATTTGGTGAGAAAATGATTGAAAGATATACAAGGGAACCTTTAAAAGAATTATGGAGTGAAAAAACTAAATTTAGTCATATGCTAGAAGTTGAACTTGCCACAACTTATGCTTTTGTCCAAGAAGGAATAATACCTTTAATAGACTATGAAAAAATGGCACATAATGCAACCTTTAGTATATCGAGAATTAAAGAAATTGAAGCTGTTACGCATCATGATGTGATTGCCTTTACCCAAGCAGTAAGCGAAAATTTACAAGAAGAGGCTAAATGGCTTCATTATGGTTTAACTAGTACAGATGTTGTTGATACAGCTCAAGGTCTTACTTTAAAAAAGGTTAATCAAATTATTGAAAAAGATTTAGAAGATTTTATTGAACTATTAAAGCATAAAGCCTTACAATATAAAAAGACCCCTTGTATGGGTAGAACCCATGGAATGCATGCCGAAGTAACATCTTTTGGTCTTAAATGGGCTTTATGGTATGATGAAATGATGCGTAATTTACAACGCTTTCAAAATGCTCGCCAATTAGTAGAAGTAGGAAAAATTAGTGGTGCCGTTGGTAACTTTGCTAATATATCACCTAAAATTGAAGAAACTGTTTGTGCTAAACTCGGTTTATCATATGCTAAAATTTCAACTCAAGTTTTATCAAGAGATCGGCACTGTGAATATATTTATGCTTTAGCTCAAATTGCCTCAACGCTTGCAAAAATTGCCACTGAAATTAGACATCTATCAAGAACCGAAGTAAAAGAAGTTGAAGAATATTTTGCACCTAAACAAAAAGGTTCAAGTGCGATGCCACATAAACGTAATCCCATTTCCTCAGAAAATATTTGTGGTTTATCAAGAGTAGTTATTGCTAGTTTAAATGTTGCTTTTGAAAATAATTTATTATGGCATGAACGTGATATTAGTCATTCATCAGCTGAAAGAATTATTTTAGCTGATACAACGACTTTAATCGATTATATGTTAAATCGTTATTATAAAGTTTTAAAAAATTTAGTTGTATTTGAAGATAAAATGTTAGAAAATATTAATCTAACATGTGGAGCTGTTTTTTCAGGGAATGTAGTTAACTCTTTAGTTGAAAAAGGAATGATGCGAATAGATGCATATGAGTTAGTTCAAGAAAAAGCAATGCAGGCTTTGTTTAATAAAGAGTCGTTACTAAAATTATTAGAAAACACGAAAGCTAAGACATTATTACAAGATGATCTTGCTAAATGTTTTGATCTAAATTATTATTTAAAAGGAGTAGATAGTATTTATTTACGCCTTGGATTGGAGTAAAATATGAAAAATGCCGTTGTAGTTGTTGGAACCCAATGGGGAGATGAAGGAAAAGGAAAGATAACAAATTATTTAAGTCAAAAAGCCGATGTAGTAGTGCGTTATCAAGGAGGCGATAATGCCGGTCATACCATCAAATTTTTAGGTAAAACATACGCTTTACATGTTATTCCTTCGGGTGTTTTTAATCCTCAAATTAAAAATGTTTTAGGAAATGGTGTCGTTTTAAATCCTAAGACTTTTCTTGCGGAAGTTAAGAATTTACAAGCTCAAGGCTTTAGTTGCAACAATCTTTATATTAGTAATCGGGCTCATATTATTTTCGATTATCATCAAGCCTTAGATGGTTTAATTGAAGAACATTTAGGCGTAAATAAAATAGGAACAACTAAAAAAGGAATAGGACCTTGCTATACCGATAAAATAGCTCGTCAAGGTATTAGAGTAGCTGATTTTGTTAGTAAAGATTTTGAAAAGATTTATCGTGCCACTTTACAAATCAAAAATGAACAAATTAAATCATATGGTGGTCAAATGTTTGATATTGATAAAAGCTATCAAGAATATCAAATCATAGCTGATGCGATTAGACCTTATGTGGTTGATACTGTTCAATTACTTAATGATGAAATTAAAAATAACAAAAAAATTCTTTTTGAAGGAGCCCAAGGTGCTCTTTTAGATATTGATTTTGGGACTTATCCTTTTGTTACTTCATCTAATCCTTCGGGTGGTGGTGTTTCAATTGGTAGTGGAATTGGCCCAACTAATATCAAAGATATTATTGGAATTGCTAAAGCTTATTCAACAAGAGTTGGTAGCGGCGCTTTCCCTACTGAATTTGATGATGAAGTTGCTCATTATATTCGCGAAACCGCTCATGAATATGGCACAACAACTAAGCGCCCAAGACGAATTGGTTGGCTAGATGGTGTTATTTTAAAATATAGTGCCCAAATTAATGGTTTAACAGGACTTTCCCTAATGCTCTTAGATGTTTTAGCGGGACTTAAAACCTTAAAGGTTTGTACTGCTTATATGTTAGATGGTCAAAAAATTACAACTGTGCCAGCTCGTATTAGTGATTTTGAAAGATGTGTTCCGCTTTATGAAGAATTACCTGGCTTTAGTGAAGATATTTCAGGTATTAGAAATTATGATGACTTACCAGTTAATGCCAAAAAATATATTGAATTTATTGAAAAATTAATTGGGATTGAAGTAGTAATTGTTTCAGTTGGCCCTGATGCTGAACAAACAATTATTAGACGTCCGATAATGTAGGTGAATAGATGAAAAAAGAATATGATGTAATACTAGTAGGTGCAGGACCGGCCGGAATCTTTTGTGCCTATGAATTAATGACTAAAAATAAAAATTTACAAGTATTGTTAATTGATAAAGGGTTAGATATTTATTCAAGAAAATGTCCAATCCTTGAAAAAAAGGTCGAAAAGTGCCCTAACACTAAAACAGGAACTTGCTACCCAAGCTGCGCTATGACTTCCGGATTTGGCGGATGTGGTGCATATTCAGATGGTAAATTTAACATAACTAGTGAATTTGGGGGATGGATGACAGATTATTTAAGTGATGAAGAAGTTTTAGATTTAATCAAATATGTTGATAAAATTAACTTAGAACATGGAGCACCTCAAGAAATCACCAATCCTAATACCAAAGAAGTTCTAGAAATTGAAAAACATGGAATTGCAAGAGGTTTAAAACTTTTAAGAAGTGAAGTTCGTCATCTTGGAACCGAAATCAATTTACAAGTCTTGAAGAATATCTATGAAGATATGAAAAATAATGTTGATTATTTGTTTGCGACAACCGTTGAAGAATTAATAATTGAAGACCAAACCATTAAAGGAATTATTTTAGAAAACAAAGAACAAATTAAAGCTAAATATGTTGCTTTATGTATTGGTCGAGCTGGTTCTAGTTGGCTTACAAAAGTTCTTTCTAAACATGGTGTATCTTTTAAAAATAATAAAGTTGATATCGGAGTTAGAGTTGAAACTAATGATATTATTATGGAAGATATTAATCGCAATCTCTATGAAGGAAAATTTATTTTTAATACTAGTGTAGGCACAACAGTTAGAACATTTTGTTCTAATCCTAGTGGCCATGTGGTTGTTGAAAATCATCATGGTGTAAAGGTATGTAATGGTCATGCTTTTAATGACATTCGCCTTGGATCAAAAAATACTAATTTTGCGTTACTAGTGTCCCTTGATTTTGATGAACCATTTAAAGATCCTAATGGATTTGCCGAAGAAATTAGTCGCCTTGCTAATCAGTTAAGTAATGGAGGCGTAATTGTTCAAAAATTTGGTGATATCAAAAAAGGTAGACGTTCAACTAAAAAAAGAATCGATGAAGGCTTTGTTAAACCGACCTTAAAAGAAGCAGTTCCAGGTGATCTTGGTTTAGTATTACCATATAATGTCATGAAATCATTAATTGAAATGATTGAAGCATTAGATTATATTACCCCTGGTATTGCTAGTGATCATACTTTATTTTATGGAGTTGAAGCGAAATTTTATAGTGATCGACCAGTGGTAAATAGCAATTTTGAAACAGCTATTAAAAATTTATATGTCGGCGGTGATGGTGCTGGTATTACCCGTGGTCTTGCGCAAGCTGGAGCTAATGGAATAAAAATTGCAAGGAGCATAATCGAAAAGGAGAGTAACAAATAAGATGAATATTAACAATAATATTAAAAAAATATTGATTGATGAAAAAACATTAGAAAAAAGAATTGAAGAAATTGCCAAAGAAATTAATGAAGATTATTATGATAAAAACCCCGTTATGATTTGTCTTTTAAAGGGAAGCATATCTTATTTTGCGCACCTTTGTGAAAAGATTAGTATTCCGTTAGAATATGAGTTTTTAAGAGCATCAAGTTATCATGGCGCTACATCAAGTGGTCAAATTAAATTACTTCATGTGCCTACGATTCCTTTGAAAAATCGTCATATCATTATTGTTGAAGATATTATTGATACAGGATTAACCTTGTCAGCCATTAAAAAGGTTATGCTTGAAATGGCCCCCGCAAGTCTTGAAATTACAACCCTTTTAGATAAACCATCAAGACGACTAACCAGTGAAATAAATCCTAAATATGTGGGATTTACTATTCCTGATGAATTCGTTGTTGGTTTTGGATTAGATTATAATGAAGAATATCGTAATTTACCATATATTGGTATTTTAGATGAAGCAGTCTATAAAAAAAATTAATCGGTCATAAAGCTAAAGTGAACCTAAATTGTTAGGCAAAAAAGTTTAACAAGAAAGGTTCCTTTTTTTATTAAAATAAAAAATAACAATCTTTGCCAAACTATGATAAAAAAACTTTAATTTAAGACAAAAAAATAAAATTATGATATAATAAACATAACTATTTAGCAAAAAAAAGATAATAAAAAAGGAGTGGTATGATGACTTCAGTTGCTCGCCTAATAAAAGCCAAAACGATTTCTTTTACGGAAGAAATGATTACTAATTATAAAAAATTACAATTAAATGAAACCGAACTAATTGTGTTAATTCTTTTGTATCGCAGATTAGATGAACAAAATAATATTTTATCAATTAGTGATTTAACATCTCAAATGACGCTTAATGAAGAACAAATATCAAATTTAGTAATTAATCTTGTTCAAAAAGGCTTTATTAATATTAATATGGAAAACTCCGTTGAATCATTTGAACTTGATGGAGCATATGAGGCCTTAGCTAAAGTCCTTGAAAATGAAGATGATCATAGCTTTAAAGATCGTCAAGATTTATTAAGTCAAATTGTGTTATATATTGAAACGACTTACGCAAAAAGTTGTTCACCGGCTGATTTACAAATTATTAATAGTTGGCTTGATTTAGGTTACTCCTATAATCAAATTAAAAAAGCGGTTTTAGATAGTTTAAAAGCTAAAAAATTACACTTAAAATATGCGGACGCCATTTTAGCAAATCGCAATAAACCAGTTAAACGCCAAACCGTTGAATACGATGAAGATATTAAAAAAATGTTGGATGAAATGTATGTCAAGTGATGAAGTAAAACTTATTTTAGAAAAAATTCAAACCCTATTTCCTAATGCTAAATGTGAACTAATTTATCATAATGTATTTGAATTATTGATTGCGGTGAGCCTATCTGCCCAAACAACCGATAAAGCTGTTAATAAAGTTACGCCCATCCTTTTTGCTAAATATCCTGATGCATATGCACTAGCTCAAGCAGACATCTTAGATGTTGAACAAATTTTAGCGCCAATTGGCTTATTTAAAAATAAAAGTCGTAACATTATTAACCTTAGCAAAAAACTAGTTGAAAAATATCAAGGTAATGTTCCTAATTATCAAAGTGATTTAGAAAGTTTACCAGGAGTTGGTCGCAAAACCGCTAATGTTGTGTTAACGGAAGGTTTTAATATTCCACGGCTACCAGTTGATACTCACGTTGAACGAGTTAGTAAAAGATTAGGGATAGTTGAAAATGATAAATCAGTCTTAGAAACTGAACTTACGCTGATGTCATTAATTCCAGAAGAAAATTGGCATAAGGCCCATCATCTTTTATTATTTATGGGACGCTATCAATGCTTTGCTAAAAAGCCTAACTGTCAAAATTGTATTTTATTTGAACAATGTAAATATGACAAAAAAACCCTTAATTAAGTGATAAAATAATTATTAATATCACATAGTTAGGGGCTTTTTTTATGTTTGTAAAATTATTTGATGAAGAACATGAACTTGATTTAGAAAAGAAAGTTAATGAATACTTAGCCAGTTTTGATGATGATGATATTATTGATATTAAGTATTGTGTTGCTACTTTATATGATGGTAGAAGTCAAGTTTACTGCTATTCATGTTTAATTATGATTCGGGGTTAGGATCAATATAAATCGTTTTTTGATTAGTGTAGGTTACTTTTGAACCCTTGATACCCGGGATTTTTTTTAAATATTTAACCTCAAGATAATCTACTGGGACACTTGAAGAATATTTGGCTTTGGAATAACTTGCGGCAAGATTGGCACAATAACGAATGTCATCTTCGGTTAAAACATAATCTTTATAAGGCATTCTAAACACAACATGTGAACCAGGAATATCTTTCACATGAAACCACCAATCAAATGAATTGGCAATTTTATGCGTTAAATAATTATTTTGAATGTTATTTTTTCCAACTAAAATTTCATTACCATTAAATACAAAGCTAGTTAAATTAATTCGTTTATTTTTACTAAAACTTTTTTTGTGTGCTTTTAAATATTTATTATCAATTAATTCATCTTTAATTTCATCTAAATCAGTGCTACTAGCAAAATCAATTTGACTAAGAATTTCTTCTAAATAATTGATTTCCGCAAGCGTTAATTTAAGTTGTTCATTAACAAAAATCAGGGCATTCTTAGCTTTTTTAGCTTTTATAAAAATTTTCTTAAGATTAATACTAGGATCAAGTAAAGGGTCTAAAGGAATTTCAACTAAATGATTATCAGTTGTAAAATCTTCAACTGTAATCTTATCCATTCCTTTTTGAACTTTATATAAATTGACTTGCAAAAGTAGTCCTAAATCATTATATTTAAGATTATCTTGAGCAGCCTCTAAATCAGTTTCAAGATTGGCCATTTTTGTTTTAAGATGGGTAATTTTACTTTTTAAATGACGCTTTAAATCTTTAGCTTTATCGGTATCAATCCTACGATATTTGCGATAAAAAACTTCTAACATTTGGCTAATTGAAGTAAAATCACTTTCAACTATATCGACATTATTTAAAGGAAAAAGATAAAAATCATATTTATTATTTTGTTGATAAATATAAGGTGATCTTAAAGTTTGTAAGAAAGTTTTAAAAGATAAATGATTTTCCATCATAGTAAAATAAGCTCCTTTAAAGATGCCTTGTAAGTTTTCAGGTAGCGTATTATTATCTAAAGTAAAAGGATTAATTTGGTGATCAGAGTTAGGGAACTGGTAAAGAGCTTTAGGTAAAATAATCCTTGTAACATTGTCGCTAGGCGGAAGTTTTCGAATGGCATCTACAATAATATTTTGGTTATTTGTTAAAATAATATTACTATTACGCCCCATTAATTCCACAATTAAAGAATATTTTTTAGCATCACCTAGTTCATTTGCACTATTAAAATTAAAAATAATAACCCGATCATTATCTAGTTGTTTAATTTCTTGTAAGATACTGCGATCTAAATATTTACGAAGAATCATACAAAAATTACGGGGTGTATCAAGGGATTCTAATTTTTGCTTGGTTAAATAGAATCTAGGCATATCAAGTGATGTTGAGATTAATAGTTGATGATTAACGATTTTTCCTAAAGCATTTTTAGCTCTAATATGGAAAACAAGATCAAAACTACCTGTTTCAGCAATTTTATTTACTTTACCGCCTACAAGCATATTTTGCAATTCTTCTACGAGAAAGTGAATAAAAATTCCATCATATGGCATTAAATCAACCTCCTTTACTTTTTAAAATCGATATTTATTATACTACAAAAAATTAAAAATAACAAAACTATTGAAAAAAAAAACTAATAGTGGTAAAATGAATTAAATAAATATCGTTTTTTGAGGTATTCTATGAAACTTAATGAAAAAGGATTATTAATTGTCATTTCTGGACCTTCAGGAGTGGGCAAAGGAACAATTAGAAAAGCACTTTTTAAAAGACCTGGTCATAATCTTGATTTTTCAGTATCAATGACAACTCGTGCTCCTCGTGAAGGAGAAGTCGATGGTCGAGATTATTATTTCGTTTCTAAGGAAGCATTTGAAGATGAAATTGCGAAAGGCAATCTCTTAGAACATGCTAAGTTTGTTAATAATTATTATGGCACACCCAAAGATAAAGTCTTAGAAAAACTTGAAAAAGGCAAAGAAGTCGTCTTAGAAATTGAGGTTCAAGGAGCCTTACAAGTAAAAGCTAAAATGAGTGATGCGGTTTTTATTTTATTGAACCTCCATCATGGAAAGCTTTAGAAAATCGATTAATCAATCGTGGAACGGAAACTAGTGATATCATTTTAGAACGTCTAACGAAAGCCCGTAATGAAATTATGCTTGCCTCATCATATGATTATATCGTTATCAATGATGAAGTGGAAAATGCGGTTGATAAAATTATTGCTATAATTCGGGCTGAACATGCAAAATGTGATCGGGCCCTTGAAGGATATTATAAATTAATGGAGGAATAAGATATGAGTCAATTTGAGAATTTTAATCAAGAAAGAGATGGCCTACGTTATCCATCAATTGATGAATTAACTGATAAATCTTCATCTAAATATAAATTAGTTATTGCGGCGGCTAAAAGAGCTAAAGAAATTGATGCTAGCAAAAAATCTTATCTTGAAAAAACCAAAAATAGTAAAAGCATAGGCATTGCTTTAGAAGAAATCATAGCTGATAAAGTAAAGGTAGCAGATGATGAATAAAAGCCTAGAAATCTATGAAGCAACCAGAAAAAAACTAAATGCTTTTAACTATGCTTTATATTTGATTAATTGGGATACGGAAACCGAAGCACCCCAAGGGGCTATGGAAGAAAGATCTAAACAAATCGGTTCACTTGTTGAAATGATGCTAGAAGTATCACATAATAGTGAATATGTTGAAGCAGTGCGCGATTTGTTTAATCATAAACAAGAACTTTCACCTGTTTTACAAGTAGAAATTACAAAAGTTTTTGAAGCCTTAGAAAAAGAACTAAAAATTCCTAATGCTGAATTAGTTGAATATGAAATGTTATTAGGAAAGGCCAATAATATTTGGTGTCAAGCAAAACTTACGAATAATTATGAATTATTTGCGCCTATTTTAAAACAAATCATTGATTGGCAAAAAAAATATATTAAATATTTAGAAACACCAACGCTTAAAGGTTATAATGTGCTTTTAGATGATTATGAAAAAGGTTTTACCATTGATGATTATGATAATTTCTTTACAACTTTAAAAAAGGAATTAGTTCCTTTTGTAAAAGAAATTACTAAAGCGCAACCAATCAATGATGAGGTGGTTAAAAAATATTATGATGTTGATAAACAAAAAGAATTTGCTAAATATTTAATGAATGTAATGTGTTTTGATCAAAATTTTGGCCTAACAAAAGAATCAGAACATCCATTTACTTCAGGATATGGCACAACCGATGTGCGTGTTACTTGTCATTATTATCCTAATCTTCTAACATCAAGTATTTTTTCCATGATTCATGAATTAGGTCATGCAACATATGAAAGACAATGCGATAGTAAATATGATGACACCGCTCTTAGTGGTGGCACAACTATGGCAATGCATGAATCACAATCACGTTTTTATGAAAATATTGTAGGAAGAAGCCTTCCTTTTTGGCAACGGCATTATCCTAAATTACAAAGTATGTTTAAAGATAATTTAAAAGATACATCAGCAATCGATTTTTATCATATTGTTAACAAAGTCGAAAAATCATTAATTCGAACCGAAGCTGATGAACTCACATATCCTCTTCATATTATGATTAGATATGATTTGGAAAAATTAATTTTTAGTGAAGATGTAGATATTAACGAACTACCAAAACTTTGGAATAAGTTATATAAAGAATATTTAGATGTTGAAGTTCCAAGTGATCAAATGGGCATTTTACAAGATGTTCATTGGGCCGGTGGTTCATTTGGGTATTTTCCAACATATGCTTTAGGTAGTGCATATGCGGCACAATTATATCATCAAATGCAAAAAGAATTAAACATTGAAGAAGTCTTTGGTGATGAAACCTTAGCAAAAGTCAATGAATGGCTAAAAGAAAAAGTCCATAAATATGCTGGATTAAAAACACCACAAGAAATCTTATTGATGGCAACTAATGAAAAATTTAATCCCCATTATTATGTAGAATATTTAAAAGATAAATATACAAAAATATACAAATTAAAAAAATAAAAATATGAGGAGGCAACAATGGCAAAAATCGTTTTACATAGAGAAAGATCAAAAACAAATACTTTCTTACAAAGACAATTACAAGGAACTGGTGAATTCACAGAAGAAGAAATAGATGAATTTGAAGAAGAAACTAAAGAAGAAGATTTAGAAGCTGCAAGAAAAGCTGCTGAAGAAGAGGCTGCAAGAAAAGCTGCTGAAGAAGAAGCTGCAAGAAAGGCTGCTGAAGAAGAGGCTGCAAGAAAGGCTGCTGAAGAAGAAGCTGCAAGAAAAGCTGCTGAAGAAGAGGCTGCAAGAAAAGCTGCTGAAGAAGAAGCCGCAAGAAAAGCTGCTGAAGAAGAGGCCGCAAGAAAGGCTGCTGAAGAAGAAGCTGCAAGAAAAGCCGCTGAAGAAGAAGCTGCAAGAAAGGCTGCTGAACAAAAACGAATGGAAGAACTTCAAAGAGCTGAAGTAAGTGCAAGTGAAGTTAAAGAAATCGTATCTGATGAAACAGCTGAGATTTTAATTGAAAAAGAAGAAAATACCGAAAAGATTTATGGTACAAAGAAAGCAATTATTAATCTTGATGTTATTTCACGTAATTTTGAAGCAGGTGAAACTGTTACAGTTAATATCTTAAAAGAAAAGAAATTAATTGATAAGAATGTTTGCTTTGTTAAAGTTCTTGCAAGAGGTACACTTGATAAACCACTTACTGTTAAAGCCCAAGATTTCTCAATTGATGCGGCTAAGATGATTCAACTTACGGGTGGTAAAGTAGTAATGCTTACTAAGAAAAAATATTTTTAGAATTAATAAATAATCAAAGGGCTTGTAAAAATTGATTTTACAGGCCTTTTTGGGCTTCTATTTATGATTCTTAGATAAATGATAAATAAATGTATAAAAATTATTAATCTAGGACATAATTAAAATAGTCAATAAAATTTAAAGTATCTTGTTTGACTTTTATCAATAAAATGAGTATAATATTAGAGGTTATGTTTTGACTATGGTCAAGGCTATATTTTTTGAGATATTGAAACGCGTGGAAATGTGGAAATATTTCACCAAAAGAAAAAAATACTAATGAAAGGAGAAACAAGATGCCTACAATTAATCAATTGGTCCGTAATTCACGTGAAGATAAGATTAAGAAATCTAAATCTCCACATCTTGGAATCGGTTTTAACTCATTAAAGAAAGTATCAACAACGATTAACTGTCCTCAGAAAAAAGGTGTTTGTACACGTGTTACAACTTTAACACCTAAAAAACCTAATTCCGCAATTCGTAAAATGGCCCGTGTTCGTTTAAGTAATGGAATTGAAGTAACTGCTTATATTCCAGGTATTGGACATAAATTACAAGAACATAACACAGTATTAATCCGTGGCGGACGTGTTAAGGATTTACCAGGTGTTCGTTATCATATTATTCGTGGTACACTTGATACAACTGGTGTTGAAAATCGTAAACAAGCTCGTTCTAAATATGGTGCAAAACGCCCTAAAGCTGCTAAAAAGTAAAAAAAGATAAAATAATATAAATGTAGAAAGGAGGAAACAACATGCCTCGTAAAGGACATGTCGCTCAAAGAAAAGTATTACCTGATCCAATCTATAATTCAACACTTGTAACAAGATTAATTAACAGTGTAATGTTGGATGGTAAAAAAGGTGTGGCACAACAAATAATATATGGTGCTTTTGAAAAAGTATCAAAGACTACCGGTCGTGATCCCCTTGAAGTATACAAACAAGCTCTAGAAAATATTATGCCCCAATTAGAGGTTAAATCACGTCGTGTAGGTGGTGCTAACTATCAAGTTCCAGTTGAAGTTAGAGAAGCAAGACGGTATACTCTAGGCTTAAGATGGTTAACTAATTATGCGCGTCTTCGCAATGAAAAGACAATGGAAGAAAAATTAGCAAAAGAAATTATGGACGCAGCTAATGGTGTTGGTGGTGCCGTTAAAAAACGTGAAGATACCCACCGTATGGCTGAAGCAAATAAAGCATTTGCTCATTATCAATGGTAATAGGAGAAAAATTTAAATGGCTCGTGAATATTCATTATTACATACCCGTAATATCGGTATTATGGCGCATATAGATGCGGGTAAAACAACATTTACGGAAAGAGTTTTATATCATACAGGTAAAATTCATAAAATTGGTGAAACCCATGATGGTGCTGCTCAAATGGACTGGATGGAACAAGAACAAGAAAGAGGTATTACAATTACTTCTGCAGCAACCACAGCGTTTTGGAAAGGTCATCGTATCAATATCATCGATACTCCAGGACATGTTGACTTCACAGTTGAAGTTAGTAGATCTTTAAGAGTTTTAGATGGTGCGGTTACGGTATTAGACGCTCAAGCAGGCGTTGAACCTCAAACAGAAACAGTATGGCGTCAAGCTACTGATTATCTTGTACCAAGAATTGTTTTTATTAACAAAATGGATAAAACTGGTGCTGATTTCAAATATAGTTGTCAGTCACTAGATCATAGATTAGGTGCTAATGCTCACCCAATTCAATATCCTATTGGTGCAGAAAATAATTTTAGAGGTATTATTGACCTTGTTACAATGAAAGCATTTGTTTATGATGAAGGAAACATAGATGAGAATGGTAAGGAAATAGAAATTCCTGCAGATTTAAAAGATGAAGCAGAAATTTATCGTGATGAATTAATTGATGCTGTAGCTGAATATGATGATGATTTAATGATGGCATATCTTGAAGGACAAGAAATATCCGTTGAAATGTTAAAGAGCGCAATCCGTAAAGGAACGCTTGCGGTAAAATTCTTCCCAATCCTTTGTGGAACCGCCTTTAAAAATAAAGGTGTTAAAAAAGTTCTTGATGCTGTTATTGATTATTTACCATCACCAATTGAAGTTATGCAAATTAAAGGTCATGATGAAGATGGTAATGAAGTAGTAGTTAATTCAGATGATGAAGCACCTTTTTCTGCTTTAGCATTTAAAGTTATGACTGATCCTTTTGTAGGAAAACTTACATTCTTTAGAGTATATTCCGGTCATTTAGAATCAGGTTCCTATGTATTAAATTCAACAAAGGATAAAAGAGAAAGAATCGGTCGTATTCTTTTGATGCATGCTAATAATCGAACAGAAATTAAAGAAGTTTATTCAGGCGATATCGCTGCAGCTGTAGGTTTAAAAGATACAACGACAGGTGATACAATGTGTGATCCTGATCATCCAGTAATTTTAGAAAAAATGGTTTTCCCAGAACCCGTTATTTCCGTAGCAATTGAACCTAAAACAAAAGGTGACCAAGATAAAATGTCAGTTGCTCTATCAAAATTAGCTGAAGAAGATCCAACCTTTAGAACTTATACTGATGTTGAAACTGGTCAAACAATCATTTCTGGTATGGGCGAATTACACCTTGATATTATTGTCGATCGAATGAGAAGAGAATTCCATGTTGAATGTAATGTTGGTCAACCTCAAGTATCATATCGTGAAACAATTAAAAAGAGTGCTGAAATTGAAGGTAAATTCGTTCGTCAATCTGGTGGTCGTGGACAATACGGACATTGCGTAGTTGTTTTTGAACCAAATCCAGGTAAAGGATATGAATTTGTTGATGAAATTGTTGGTGGTGTTGTTCCACGTGAATATATTCCTGCGGTTAATAAAGGAATTGAAAATGCTCTTGCTAATGGAAACTTAGCTGGTTTTCCTACAATCGATATTAAAGCTCGACTTGTTTTTGGTTCTTATCATGAAGTTGACTCAAGTCAAATAGCATTTGAAGTAGCAGGTGGTATGGCTTTTAAAGCATCAGCTGATAAATGTCAACCAGTATTACTTGAACCAATTGAAAGTGTAGAAGTTATTGTTCCAGATGAATATGTAGGTACAGTAATTGGTGACTTATCTACTCGTCGTGGTAGAATTGATGGTCAAGAAGCAAGAGGAAAAACCCAATCAATTAAAGCATTTGTGCCGCTTGCAGAAATGTTTGGATATGCAACTGCTCTTCGTTCTAATACACAAGGTCGTGGTAATTATACAATGCAATTTGACCACTACGAAGAGTGTCCAAAAAATGTTGCAGAAACTGTAATTAAAAAACGTAATGCTCAATAATAAAAACTTACGTTTTACTTGCAAAAAAAACAATTTTATAATAAAATATTATTGAATCAAATAAAAAAAGGAGATTTTTAAAAATGGCAAAGGAAAAATTTGTACGTACAAAACCCCATGTAAATATTGGTACTATTGGCCACGTTGACCATGGAAAAACAACTTTAACATCTGCTATTACATATGTATTAGCTGCAAAAGGTTTATCAAAGAAAATGGATTATGACCAAATTGATGGTGCACCAGAAGAAAAAGCTCGTGGTATAACCATTAATACTTGTCACGTTGAGTATGAAACTGAAAAACGTCACTATGCACATGTTGACTGCCCAGGACATGCTGACTATGTTAAAAATATGATCACTGGTGCTGCCCAAATGGATGGTGCAATTCTTGTTATTGCAGCAACTGATGGACCTATGGCTCAAACTCGTGAACATATTTTACTTAGCCGTCAAGTAGGTGTTCCTAAATTAATCGTATTCTTAAATAAATGCGATATGGTTGATGATGAAGAATTACTTGAACTTGTTGAAATGGAAGTTCGTGACTTATTAAATGAATATGGATTCCCTGGTGATGAAACACCTATCATCCGTGGTTCAGCTTTAAAAGCTCTTGAAGGCGATCCTAAAGCACAAGAAGCTATTATGGAATTAATGGATACAGTTGATTCATATATCCCAGATCCTGTTCGTGAAGTTGATAAACCATTCTTAATGCCTGTTGAAGATGTATTCTCAATTACTGGTCGTGGAACTGTTGCTACAGGACGTGTTGAACGTGGTACTGTAAAAGTTGGTGATACAGTTGAAATCGTTGGTATTAAAGAAACTCGTCCAGCTGTTATTACAGGTGTTGAAATGTTCAGAAAATTATTAGACCAAGCTGAAGCTGGTGACAACATTGGTGTTTTACTTCGTGGTATTGCTCGTGAAGAAGTTGTTCGTGGACAAGTTCTTGCAAAACCTAAATCAGTTACACCTCACTCAGAATTCAAAGCTGAAGTTTATGTATTAACTAAAGAAGAAGGTGGACGTCATACAGCATTCTTCTCTAACTATCGTCCTCAATTCTATTTCCGTACTACTGATGTAACAGGTGTTATTGAACTTCCTGAAGGTACTGAAATGGTAATGCCTGGTGATAATACTCAAATGACTGTTAAATTAATTCACCCTATCGCTGTTGAAAAAGGTACTAAATTCTCAATTCGTGAAGGTGGAAGAACAGTAGGTGCAGGTTCTGTTTCTGAACTTGAAAACTAATTGATTAAAAGCTCTCAAATAGAGAGCTTTTTTTGATGTCTTAATTGTGTTTTCTTTTATTTTTGATTTTTATTTGGGCTATCTTTCATAGCCAAATTTGACAAAATGTGTCGAATATGATATAATATCTTCTAGTGAAAGGTATTTTTATGGTGAAAATATGTTGGAAAATGATTTAATGTATAAATTGTTTAAAGTATCAAAAACTAAAAAAGATCCTATGGATGAAATACGTAAATTAAATAGTGGGGAAAATGGTATTTTAAAAACTTTATATTTTTATGAAGAAAATGAAAAACGCCTTTTAACTCCAAGTGAATTATGTCGAATACAACATTTGACAAGTGGAAGAATTGCCACTGCCCTAAAAAGTTTAGAAAGAAAACTTTATATAATTCGTCATACCGATGAAATTGATCATCGCAAGATCCTTATTAAATTAACCGAATTAGGAAAAAAAGTAGCCAAAAAAATTTTTAATAAGATTAATTCTAACATTCAAAAAATTATTAATCAATTAGGAGAACACGATGCTAATGAATATGTAAGAATTCTTAGCCGTCTATTAGATTTATGATTAATAAAAATGTATATTATGCCCTTCTCTTTATTTTTTTAGGCTATTTTTTAGGTAGTATTATGTTTGGCTATTTAATTTTGAAAACTTTTAAAAAGGTTGATATAATTAAGGAAAGTAAAGATAATAATCCTGGAACCGCTAATGCTTATTTATATGGTGGAATGGTTTGTGGAACTAGCACTTTAATTTTAGATTTATTAAAAGGTTTTATTCCAGTTTATTTTGCTAAATTTTTTATTAATATTGATAACTATTGGTTTATTTTAATTATGATTGCACCCGTGATTGGTCATGCTTATCCGATTTATCAAAAATTACGTAAAGGCGGAAAATGCATTGCGGTTTCATTTGGTGTCCTACTTGGTTTATGTCCTTATCTTCGTTGTGCAATTGCACTAGCTTTTTGGTATATATTCTTTTCAACTTTGATTGTCATAAAACCTCATGCTTTAAGATCAGTTCTTACTTATCTATGCTTTTTTATAACAATTATTTTTATTGTTAGAATTGTAACTATTTTAATTAGTTGTCTAATTATTTCACTAACAGTTATTTTGAAACATATCAAATCATTAAAAAAAATGGAGGAACCGAAAGTTTGTTTTGCTTTCAGAAGACGTTAAAATGAAATTTTTAATTTTATCATGTAAAACTGGTGGCGGTCACGATGCGGCAGCCTATGCAATCGAAATGCAACTTCTTAATATGGGCCATGAAGCCTTTGTCTTTGATTATTTAACTTTAGCAGGTGAAAAAGTTTCCAAAAGAGTAGCAGGAGCATATGTCAATTTAGTTAAAACCGCTCCTAGTATTTTTGGCCAATTCTATAAATTAGCACTTGTTGTAAGCAAGCACACCAAGAAATCACCAGTTTATCAAGTAAATAAAAAAATGGCTAAATATTTAACAACCTATTTGGCTGATAATCATTTTGATGCGATTATTATGACGCATCTTTTTCCAGCTGAAACTTTAACCTATATGAAAAAAGAAAATATTAGTTTACCACCATTAGTTGCGGTGGCAACTGATTATACTTGTATTCCTTTTTGGGAAGAAACCAATTGTGACTATTATATCATTCCTCATCAATTGTTAGTTGATGAATTTGTTAAAAGAGGAGTTCCAAGAGAAAAGATTTATCCTCTTGGTATTCCGTTTACGCCTAAAATTTTAGACAATATTGCTAAAGATGAAGCAAGAAAAAAATTAGAATTACCATTAGATAAACAAATTGCTATTTTAGTAGGTGGCAGTATGGGAGCAGGTAAAATGATTAAATTAGTTAAAAGTTTTGCTAAAATCCAAGCTACAAAGCCTATCTTAGTCATCGCCATTTGTGGCAATAATAAAAAAGTTTATCGTAAAATTAATAAATGTTATGGCAAAAATCCTAATTTTATAATATTAAAACAAACGAATCAAATGCCTTTATACCTTAAGGCTTGTGATATAATTTATACCAAACCAGGAGGCTTAAGCTCAACAGAAGCAGCCGCTGCTAGGATTCCCCTAGTTCATACTTATCCTATTCCTGGATGTGAGACAGCGAATAAAGAATTCTTTAATCATTTAGGAATGTCAATTTCAGCTTCCTCAAGTGATGATTTAGCCAAAATTGGAATTGAATTATTAAATGATGATAATCAGTTAACTAAAATGAAAAATGCCCAAGTAGAAAATGTTGATTTGTTAACTACTGAAAAAGTAGCAGATTTAATTATTTCTAAGGCTAGTGTTTAAAAAAATGGTCTATTAAAAATTCTTTTATAAGAAGAATTTCTTGATAGACCTGCTTTTTATTAATCCTTATTTATTTAATTAATTTCAATGTTTAATAATTGGCAAAATAATTTTCTTTTGCTATAATATGTTTATAAAAAATACTTTCTAAAGGAGGGTATATAAATGTTTATTGATACCCATGTTCATCTAAATAATCCCCAATTAGAAGCAAATTTTGAACAAGTAATAAATGATGCTTTAATGGTTGGAGTAGAAAAAATGATTGTTGTTGGATATGATTTAGAAACTTCAAAAAAGGCTGTTGAGTTAGCTAACCAATATGATTTTATTTATGCGGCAGTTGGCTTTCATCCTACCGAAATCAAAAATTATACGGATGATGAATATCAAAATTTAGAACTTTTAGCATCGATGCCTAAAGTTGTCGCTATTGGTGAGGTCGGTTTTGATTTTCACTGGGATACAACAACCAAAGAAGAACAACTAACAGCTTTTGTAAGACAAATTGAACTTGCAAAAAAATTAAAACTTCCTCTCATCATCCATAGTCGCGATGCCCATCAATTAACTTTTGAAACATTAAAAAAACACAATGCTTCTAAGGTTGGTGGTATTATGCATTCGTATAGTGGCAGTGTAGAAATGGCTAAGGAATACCTTAAAATGCATTTTTGTTTGGGCATATCAGGACCGGTAACGTTTAAAAATGGTAAAAATATGAAAGATGTAGTAAAAGCAATTGATGCAAAATATCTTGTTTCTGAAACAGATTCGCCATATCTTACCCCTGAACCTTATCGAGGCCAAATTAATGGTCCTAAAAATGTTTTATTAATTGTTGAGGAAATGGCCAAACTTAAAGGAATATCAATTTCAGAAATGGCACAAAATATTAAAGATAATGTTAAAAGAATTTTTGGTGATAAATATGAATAAAAAAATCGTAAAAAATTTTATCCTAATCCTTATTTTAAGTATGGGATTATTTCTAACAAGTTGCAGTCTTAATGACTTGTTAAAAACTAAAACGACTAACGAAATATATAACAAATATATAGATTATACCCAAGATATTACAGTTGAAAATATTGAAGAAGCCTTAGTAGAAGCATCTAGTATTGCTAAAACTTGTACCTTAGGAATTATTGTAACAAAAACAACCCTATTTTCTGATACATATTATTTAGGTAGTGGCGTTATTTTAGCAAGAACAACTAATGCAGATAATTCTTATCACTATCTTGTTGTGACTAATCGTCATGTCATTGGTACCGCAACAAATGTCACGATTAAAGTTTATTTAGGAACGTCTTATTGTAATGCCAAATTATTAACATATGATGTTACAAATGATTTAGCTCTCATTTGTTTTGATACATCAGTTCTTCTTAATGTTGCTAAGATTTATGATGGCACCCTAAAAGAAGGACAATTTGCGATTGCGGTAGGTTCACCATATGATCTTGAAGAATTTTATAATACGGTAACTGTTGGTTCAATAAGTGCTAGTAAGCGTATCTATAAACGGGAAAATGCGAATGGAGAAATGGTTGATAATGAATTTATTCAACATGATGCTGCTATTAATTCTGGTAATAGCGGTGGCGGATTATATGACATTTATGGTAGGTTAATAGGTATTAATACTTGGAAACTAGTTGGTGATTTAGATGATCATATCGAAGGAATTAATTTTGCTATTCCCATTAGAATAGTTTATGAAACGTTTAGTAATTATTTACCTAAAACAAATGAATAAAAGACTTAAGAAATATCTTAAGCCTTTTATTTATTTATCCCAATAAACCAGGGGAGATTTTCTTTTTTAAAATAAATAGGTTTAGTATAATCGCCAAAGGCACCATAAAAGCCTGTTGTTGGATTAATTTCAATTCCGATTACATCATCTGGCATTTGATACCAAGAAGGACTTTTTTGGGTTATTTTATAATATGCTTCAACCGCATCAGCCCAAATATATTTACCGAATTTGGCATCTTGCGTATTAATAATTAAACTATTATCATCATAACCAGTCCAAACAGTTACGACAATATCAGGATTAAAACCAACCATCCAATTATCGGTATCAGTTGAACCACTTTTAGCCGCATATTTAGTCGTTAATAAACTTTTAACGGCAACACCTGTTGGCCTAATATTATAAGTCATATTGTTATCAAAGACGGAAGTCATCGCTTCATTTAGTAAATAAACATCACTTGTATCTGCTATTTTAGTAACTTGGGGGTTAGCCTCATATAATACTTCATCATCCATTGTGGTAATTTTAGTAATAAGATGAGGTGTTACTTTGGTTCCTAAATTAGCAAGAATACTATATGCTTCGGTTAACTCTTGAACTGAAACTTCTTTTACACCTAAGGCAAGTGAAGGAATGGCGGGAATATCTCCTGTAAAACCAAAACGTTTAAGCGTTTTAACCATTTTATCACAACCTAAAAATAAATGAGTTTTCACCGCATATATATTATCACTGGTTGCTAAGGCATAAGCCATTGAAACATCAAATCCCGCATAAATACTTTGAAAATTAGTTGGTGAATAAGCCATATTATTATAATAAAAGGTTGTTGGTTCACTTTTGAAAGTTGTAGCTACAGTAAAGCCATTTTCTAAAGCAGTTAAATATAAAAATGGTTTTATAGATGAACCAGGCTGTCTAACACTTGATACAGCGCGATTATAAGTACTATTTTCATAATTGCGGCCGCCTATGACAGCCAAAACTTTACCACTAGCAGGTTCAATGGCATAAACCGCTGTTTCAATATTAGATGTAGGTGCTCTTTTAATAATACTATCATTAATAGATTGATATAATTTACTATTAAGGGTTGTATAAACTTTTAAACCACCTGGAGCTTTATCAGTAATGGTTGGAATATTTTTTAGTTCAGCGAGCACTAAATCTTGAAAATAAGGAGCATTGATAGCATCATCATTAGGATTATTACCAACACATTCAATCATAGCATTGATAGCTTCTTCATATTCTAAACTTGTAATAACTTCATCATGATACATTTCATTTAAAATTAATTCCCGCCTTGTTTTATTATTTGAAGGATTTTTAATTGGTGAATATAAAGTTGGACCTTTGGGAATACTAGCAATTGAGGCGGCCTCAACTAAAGTTAATTCACTAGCATGTTTATTGAAATAATAAATACTAGCATCTTCTACCCCATATATACCATGATCAAAATAAATAGAATTTAAATAACCTTCTAAAATATCATCTTTAGAATATTTTTTTTCAATACTTAAAGCTATTAAGATCTCATTAATTTTACGCTTCCAAGTTTTTTCTGATGTTAAATAAAGATTTTTTACATACTGCTGAGTAATAGTAGATGCACCTTCAGAAATTTTATTTGATTTGAGATTTTTTAATAACGCTCCGCCAATTCTAATGAGGTCAATTCCATGATGTTCATAAAAACGTTTATCTTCAATGGAAATAAAAGCATTTTTTAAAAAAGGTGAAATATCAGCTAATTTTACATATGATTGTTTTTTTCCGTTAGAGTAACTTAAATATTTATAATTATCACTATCATATAATTCAACATTAAGAATTTCGGGCATTTGATAATTCATCTTAGAAGTAATAATCGCAATACTTAAAATGAGGATTGTTAATAATAGTGTAATGGCAATAATAGATCCTTTCAAAATCCTTAAAAAGTGTTTTTTCATAATTTATCACCGATTATATTTTTTCAATAATGGGGTTTTTTATACAAAACAAAAATTAACAATTATTTGCATAATTGTTGATTTAAAAAAGTTCTTCATTTTCGATATTGGCAATAGCTTTAGTTAAATCTTTTGTATAAAAAATATTTTCAATAGAAGTAGCACAAAAGAAATTAGTGACTGGAATTTGATTATCATGTAAAATATTACAATTAAGAAAATTACTAATTAATTTAGGATCATCAAAAACTAAATATTCAAAATTAATAATTTGATTATGAAATTTAATGGTATTGTGATCGACTAAAAAGATGGCATCTTTAATAACTGCATAACAATCAGAATATTGATTAAAATCACTTTTGGTTAAAATTATAATTTGATAAAAATCTTTCATAATAAGACCTCTATCTTATTATACCATATTGCAAAATTCTTTGTAAATTAAAAACATTAAATGATTTACAAAACTTTATCTTTGTGTTATAATAAAAAAAGGTGATAAAATGAAAATTCGATGCGAAAAATGTTATCGTGTTTTAAATCCTAATGAAGAATATTGCACTAATTGTGGCGAACATAGCGCTAAAATGCAACAGGCAATGCTTACGGGCAATTATGGACCTGATAATGTAGGTAAATTCAAAATTGCTTTTGGGATTTTTGCGCTTGTCGGATTTATCGTTTGTGGAGCTTTGCAAATTACTTTTGCGATGATTGAAAATAAAATAAATAATGAAAATGGTTATACTAGTTTGTTTTGCCAAACTAATAGTCTTTTTTATAGTAGTATTTTAACTTTAATTGTAACGTTAATTGCTTTTCGTAAAGATTTGAAAAACTATTTTCCAACGATGAATTTAAAACAACTTCTTGGCAGTTTATTAATTGCTTTTTTCACGATTACAATTGTTGTTTTATTAACTAATTTAACAAATGTAACACTTATTTTTCCTAAATATATTGTTGAGTATTTAAAAGAAGGTAATCCACGCTTTTTTGATATGCTAAATCCATGCATTTTAAAAATAGTAGTTAGTAGCATTTTAGTTGGTGTGGGAGTTGAAATTTTAGGTCGCAAATATTTAGTCGATGCTTTAGATGAAACAATGCTTTCTGATCGAAGCATATATCTAATTACAAGTTTAGTTACAACTTTATTTGAAATAGTATGGGTAATGTCGTTAGACGTTGCAATAATATCTTTGATTATTAACTTTGTTGCAACTGGTATTTATATGTATGCCAATCGCAATTTATTAATAAATATTATAATAAGAATTATGACAGTTATCATAGCCGTAATTGTCTTTATCTAAGAGGTGATGAAAATGAGTTTAACAGCGGGAATCGTTGGCTTACCAAATGTTGGAAAGTCAACTTTATTTAATGCTATTACTAAAGCTAACGCTTTCGCAGCGAACTTTCCTTTTGCTACAATCGAACCTAATGTGGGCGTTGTTGAAGTAAAAGATGAAAGATTAGATAAAATTGTGGAAATAATTAAACCACGAAGTGTTGTTCCAACTTCTTTTTCCTTTACGGATATTGCAGGACTTGTTAAAGGTGCTAGTAAGGGTGAAGGATTAGGCAATCAATTTTTATCTCATATTCGTGATGTAGATGCGATTTGTGAGGTTGTTCGATGCTTTGATGATGCTAATATTATTCATGTCGATGGAAAAGTTGATCCGATTAGTGATATTGAAGTAATTAATTTAGAACTAGTGTTAGCTGATTTAGAAGTAGTGGAAAAAAGACTACCTAAAATTGAAAAGAAAGCTTTATTAAAGGTTGATAGTGAATCAGTTTTTGAATATCAAATTTTGAAAAAATTACAAGAGGCTTTTGTAAATGGTAAACCAGCACGCCTTGTTGAGTTAACAGCTGAAGAAAAAGTATATATTAAAAATTATCAATTTTTAACAATGAAACCATTATTATATGTTGCCAATGTTGGAGAAGAAGATATTGTAACTGGCAATGACTATGTTAAAATGGTTGAAGAATATGCTAAAAAAGAAGGCTCAAAAGTTGTTATGATTTCAGCTAAAATTGAAGAAGAGCTAGGAATGTTAGATCCAGAAGATCGGGATGTTTTTTTAGAAGATTTAGGTGTTAAAGAAAGTGGTCTTGACAAATTAGTAAGGGAAGCTTATGCACTCTTAGGTCTTTGCACTTTCTTTACAGCAGGTGAAAAAGAATGTCGTGCTTGGACTTTTAAAAAAGGAATGCTTGCACCTCAATGTGCAGGAATTATTCATAGTGATTTTGAAAAAGGCTTTATTAAAGCAGAAACGTATTCTTATGATGATTTAATGGAATATAAAAGTCCCCTTAAAGTTAAAGAAGCAGGGCGTGTGCGCTTAGAGGGCAAAGACTATGTAGTTCAAGATGGTGACATAATGCTCTTTAGATTTAATGTATAAAAAAATTATGGAGAAAAATCATGGATGGAAATAATCTATATTTAGAATCATTAAAAGCTAGAAATGAAGAAATGTTTAAATATTTTCAAATTGGTGTTGAAATAATTGAACGATTAAAAGAAAAAACTTATGAAGCTTATATCGTTGGTGGAGCAGTTCGTGATTTAATCTTAAATATTGATTTTAATGATATTGATATTGCTACTAATGCAACACCAGATGCAATTAAAGAAATCTTTTCTGATTGCAATTTAGATGATACTTATGAACAATTTGGTGCCATTGTTTTAAAGGCTGGCGGTTTCCGTTATGAAATTACTACTTTTAGAATGGAAGGTTACGCAAAATTTAAAATCAAAGATGTCCATTATTCAAAAAAATTAGTAGAAGATGTTATAAGAAGAGACTATACGATTAATGCTTTAGCCTTAACACCTAATTTGACGATTGTTGATATTGTTGATGGCCAAAAGGATTTAGAAAATGGTATAGTAAGAATTATTGGTAGTGGTAAAAGAAGATTCAAAGAAGATCCTTCACGAATTTTAAGAGGTTTATTATTAGTTGCTAAATACAACTTTCGCTTAGAATTAAATACCGAAAAAGGTATGCGCAAAAGCAAAACGTTTCTAAAAGAAGTAAGTGAGTATAAACTTATTAATTTAATGAAAAGGCTTCTGGAAGAAAAATATGCTCTAAAAGCACTTAAAATTATCGATGATGATCGTCTCTTTAAATTTATTCCCCTTTTTGATGAATGGGTTAGACTAATTATTAAAAACTATCGTAAACTTAATCTTAATGAAAAGATGACTTTATTATATCGTATTATGGGTAAGATTCCTGAAAATACTGGTCATACTCATGAAGAATTAGCAGAAATTAAAAAATTACTAGAATTATCCCAAAACATCAGTGTTAATAAAGTTAATAAGATAATGGTTTTTAAAGTTGGCACAACCGATTTATTAGCAGCTGATCGTATTTCTAAAGCGCTTGGTCATCGCTATAAAAAACAAAAGCATCTAATTAAAAAAATTGATAAAAAATTACAAATTCATAATGCTAATGAATTAGAAATTACAAGACGTGAAATTATGGAACTAGCTAATTATGATGAAGAAAAAATTACCCGAATAATGAAACGCTTAGTTGTTATGGTTGTAAATGATGAAGTTCATAATGATACTAAGAGCCTAAAAGATGAAGTTTATAAAATGATTAGTAATGCTACAAGTGCTAATGTAATTACTAATTCTAATGATAAGAAGTCACTTGGTAATTTATTCCGCCATCATAAAGAAAACGATGAACAAGATTTCAATGATGAAAGTGAAGAAACTAAATTATATAAAAAGTTTTATGATGATTATCAAGAAGAAACGGTTACTAATTTTGATGCTTGGGATCAAATATCTTATGATGATTATGATGATGAAAATAAAGAATCAAATGCTCAAAATAATGAAATTTCCGATAATGCTATTAATGCTTTGAAAGAAGAATATCGAGAAGACTTTATGCATTTATATCAAATTTATTTAAAAGGCATTAAAGATTATTATAATTTACCTGAGCGTGAACAACGAGTTCGTTCGGCTGAGATAAAATTACAAGTTAAAGAATTCCTTTTAAGGACTAATGAAAAATATCGCATTTTACATGAGAAAGGATTAATTTAATGAAAAAGTTTATTGAAATGAAAATAGGTGAAGATGTTGAATTCTATGCTTTAGTTGAAGCAACTCAAAAACGTTATACACCTAATAAAAGCGCATATTACAGTATAACTTTATCAGATGGTGATACTAGCATTGATGCTAGAGTATGGGATGTCAATTTAATTGAAAAAAATGATGTTCTAGCAGGCGCGGTTTTTGCTTTTAAAGCACATATTAACGAATATGTAGGTAAACCTCAATTTGTAATTACAAGTATAAGAGAAGTTAGTGAAGAAGAAATTAAAGATCGTAAATTTTATCGAACTGCCCCGCTTTCTGAAGAAGTTTTACGAAAAAATATAGAAACTTATCTAAATCAAATTAATAATCCAATCTTAAATAAATTAACAAGTAAACTTTTAAGTAAAGTTGAAAAGGATTATTTTATTTATCCTGCAGCGATGTCTATGCATCATAACTATTTAAATGGTTTAGTATATCATACTTATACAATGCTTCAAATGGCTGATCAATACTTAAAAGTTTATCCAGGCATGAATCGTGATTTATTGTATGCGGGAATCTTATTACATGATATCGGTAAAACAAAAGAATTATCTAGTCCTAAAACGCCTATTTATACCGAAGATGGTAATTTACTTGGTCATATTGTTATTGGCTTACAAATGTTAGCAATAGAAGCTGCCGCTCAAGGGGTTGAAAATACTGAAGAATACAAACTTTTAAGTCATTTACTTGCTTCCCATCATGGTGAACTTGAATATGGTTCACCAAAAGAACCAGCTATTATGGAAGCATTTGTGCTACATTTTATTGATTTAGCAGATTCCAAATTAGCACCAATTAGTGTTGAAGTTTTAAAAACTTCTAAAGGCAATTATACAGCACCTATTACAACACTTAATCGTAAAAGTATTTATGTGCCTAATATTAAATAAGTAGTTTATTTCATTTTAGATATAATAAAGAAAATCTTATAAATATTAGTAATTAAAATAGTTTTGAAATTTTGTAAATCGATAAAAAACTTTATTAAAAACGGAAAAAGTTTGTCTAAAATTACTTTGCTGGAAAGTGGCGTATTTTGTTATAAGTTTATTTAACCATCAAAAAAATCGTGATACCTTTAAGATATCACGATTTTCTTTTTTTAATTATTCTTCATCAGGAGTTACACAAGCATCTAAATATGCTTTAAGACTAGTTTTGTTTCCACCTGCGAATTCAACACTATCTAATAATTCTTTAACTTTTTCAATTAAAGCATTATTAACAATCTTATCAGTTGTTAATTCATTAATTGCCGGAACATAATATGTAGTAATTAATGTTCTAACGCTAGAAATAACATCAGATGCTTTATTTAGATATTTTGTATACTCATCATAAGTAGGTTTGAAAGTTTTATCACTAATACTACGATATGGAGGACGAGATATTTGTGTTACAAAATATAAATAAGCTTTATCTTCACACATAATTAAATCGTTATCTTCACTTTCTAAATCAACATTCATAAAGGTTGAATCAGTTGGTCTAATAATATAAGTAACATCGTTTTTATTATAAACATATTTTTCACTTAAATTAATAGCATGTAAATCAACCCCATTTTCGGCATCTGGATAAGCTAAGAATTTAGCATATTGTTTTCTTAATTGATTTAAGATAATTTCATCAGAATTACTAGTTGCTGTATAAGATGTACTAGACATAAGTTGTAATTTTAAACCTGCAGTTTTAAATTTCTTCCAAGTATTATCATTATTAAGGCTTGCAATATTATATTCAAGAACTATTTCGGTTAAAGCAGTTGAAATAGCTTTACGTTTTTCAACAACCTTAGCATAAACTGTTGCTAACAATTCTTTGGCAAGATCTTCATTAGGATTTGGCTCGCCTTCTTCTACCGTTATTTCATCTGCAGTACCATCTAAATCTTTATCATAATAAGCACTAATACCAATAGCAGTAACATTTAGATATTTATCATATATTTCTTGCATTTTATCTTGAACAAGTTTATCAACAGGAATATCATTACCTTCTTCATCTTTGCCAGGATTTTCTAATAAATATAAAGTCTTTTTAAAATCATCTAAATTATCATTATATAATGATGAATCAAGATTAACAATGATTTTTTCTTCAGATAATAAGCCTAAGTAATCACGGATGAAATTTTCCCAACCATAACTGCTATCATAACCTAAAGAAGCATAATCACCATTTTCAAAAGCTGTTTTATATTCTTGAACTTCTTCATCATAATAATCTTGATATTTGTCTTTATCTAAAATTTGTCCTGTAGCAAGATCATAAACACCATTGTCTTTTAAAACAAAATATTGTTTCATATATAAAGAAGCAAGATAATTTGCATATTTAGTAGTTAGTTTATTATAAACTTCATCAGCAGTTATCACTTTTTCAACACCATCAACAACATAACTACAAACATTTTTATCACTTTCAGCTGTTGTTTTAGCAAATTTAGGGTAATCTCCTGTGGAATAGCCTAAACTATTATAAACATTTTCATAAGACATACGATAGAAGTTTTCAACGCCTTTGTCATAGATCTTAAGATTATGAAGAAGTTGATTCTTTTGCATTACCATTGACACATAAACATTAGAAACATTATCTTCAATGATATTATCTTTGATTTTTTCTTTAATTTCATCAGTTAAGGTAATATCATTGCCTTCTTCATCGAGATTAGCTGTTTCAGCATTTTTATAAACTAAGTAAACTTTTGAACCATATGATAATGGAGCTTTTGAATATCCTTTGACATCAAGATTATAAGCATAACTTGCAAGGGAAGTATTAATAGTAGTTAAGTCTGTATATTCATAGGTTTTAATACCTGAGGCAGATTCAGTATTATTGACAAAATTATACATCTTTTCAAAAATAGCTAAAATTTCTTCATCAGTATAAGAAGTACCTTCACTATTTTGCCATCCAGTATTTAAATGGTCAAAATCAATATTATTAGCTTCCATCACTTCTTTAGCATTAACATTAGAATCAAAAGCAATAATAATTAAATCATTTTTCTTACGATATTTCGTTTCAAAATAATCTTCAATGTCTTCATCTTTGAAGTAATCTTCAGCAAGATGATCAATGTAATATTGTTTAGCAAAAACAAAGCGACGATATTGTAAACGATAATAATTCATGTAATAGTTTGGATCACTTTCATTTTGTGATAAACCAGCAAGAATTAAATTATCATAAAATTCTTTTGCATTTTCTTGACGCTTTTCCTCGTCATCTTCATCACCATAGATAATTTCATCTAAATTTTCTTGGAAGCCTTCTTCATCTGTAAGGGAAGGAAGTAAAGCCTCATCAATCATTTCCATTATTGTATCAGAACCATAAGAATTAAGTAATTGATGATATGCTTCATTTTTAGTAACGTTAAAGTTACCAATCTTTAAAAAGGAAGAAGAAGGATCGGTAAGTTGAGGAGTAACCTTTGGTTTATCTTTGGTACAACTTGCCGTTATTGCAATTGTGCAAATTAATAATACTAGAATAAAAAATTTTTTCATTGTTTTCATTTCGAGCACCATCCTTATTTATTTTCAGTAAAAGAAGAGTTAAAATATTTATTAGTCATGGTTGTGCTCTCCTTCGTCTGAATATTCTTTATCTAGATATTCAAGATAGAATTCTAGTTGCTCTTTTTGCTTGTCACTTTCAGTAAAGCCATTAAATTGAATTTTGCTTAAAACGTCCTTAAACTTTTGAAGAAGGGTTTTTTCAACAATATTAGTTGTCACAGTCGTCTTAGCAGAAGTATACCAAGCAGTACAACGATCATTAATACCACTATCTAAAGTAAAGGTATCAGTCTCTTCATTGTAACCTTCCATTTCACCATATTTATCAGGATCTTTTTCTTTTAATTTATTTACTAATTCGATTACTTCAGCTTTATATTTTTCAACTTCAGATTCATAACGTTTAACTTGTTCTTTGTAAGATCTTACAGCTACTTCATTACCTGATGCACTATCTAAACCAGATTTAGCAGAATCTAAACTAGATTTAGCATTAGTTAAATTAGTAGATGCTTCATATAATTTGATTTCATCTTCAGTTGGAAGTTCAACCGGATCATAAGCTTTTTCTACTGCAACAACATGGTAACCATAAGAACTTGCGAAAGCATATTTACCATCAATTAAATTATATGTTAATGGTTTTTCAATTGGGTTAAGATAAGCAGGATCTTCTTTAGCGGCTTTGTCATCATAAACTAAGTTATTATCTTTCGCATATTGCCAAATTTCAACAAGGGCATCTTTAAATTCATCAACTAATGAAGAAGTATTACTATAATTAGCAGATGCTTCAAATTTAATTTGTAAACCTGCAAGTTTATATTTACCAAATGCTTCTGATAAAGTTGTTGGATTTTCGACAATTTCATAAGGAGCTTTGTTATAAACATTAACAACTTCTGTTAATTTACTAGATAAATTACCAGTAGCTAAAACTTCATCACATCTTGTCATAATTAATTCAGCTAATTCTTCAACAAGATTAATTTGTTCTTCTGTCCAGTTTTCTTTAGTAACATCTTCCTTATTGCTTTCCACAATCTTAGTATCAGGATTGCTATCGTAATCATAGTCAACTGATATAATTAAATTCATAACATCAACTTTATAAAACTTTTCAAGCAACTTATCCATTTCAGCTTTAATATTATCATAATTATATAATGATAAAGTATATTCATCTAAAGTGTCACTATAAACTTGACCCGCAAATTCACGATTAATTAATAATTCTTCTTCAGAATCAGCATTATAATAATCATGAATGAAATCTTTCCAACCATAAGAAGATGGGAAATTTGGAATAAAGTCATAATATGATAAATAAGAATAAGTGAAATAATCAAGTTCAAAGTTTTGTTTAAATGATGCAATGCTTGATTTTAATAAAGATTCAACATATTCTTTTTGTCCTTCCATCACGCCACCTTTCCAAGGGTTATACCATTTGTTAAAGTCACTATTGACGATATTGAATTGGTCAATGTAAGTTTTAACATAAGTAGCGCCATATTTTTCTTGAAGAACATCAAATAATTCATCAGCAGTAATTTTGTGTCCTTTAATTGAAGCAACATATTTTTTGGTTGTTTTAGAAGATTTTTTGAATTTAGGATAATCAGTTTCACTTAAAGTAGAACTATAGAAAGTATTGTAATTATATTCATAGATAGCTTCGATAAATTTATCATAAATTTTAAATTTATTTTCTTGACGTCTTACATAATACATTCTTTCAAGATTAGCTTTTTCATTAGAACCAACAGTATATAAATCTTCGCGCATTGCTGCAATAACTTCATCTCTAACACCTTCATCATCTAATGAAACTTCCTCGGTTTCACCAAGTTTAATGAATAAACAATAGAAGCTACCAACACTACGTGGCTTAATAGAATATGATTTATAGAAATCAGTAGCAGTATCGCTATAAGTATAAGTAGTGTCAGAAGAACTTAAGTATTTACCATAAGTTGAACTATCATTAGAATCAAAAACAAAGGTTGTGTAATCATTTTTATCATTTGTTAAATTAAAGATAAAATCATTAACGGCTTTAAGTTCGTTACCGCCATTTACAACAACAGTTTTTTCTTCTTCTTTATCTTCAAGGTTACCATCTTTTTCGTTAAATTTTGAAAGTTCAACTTTGAAAGTAACTTTAATATCTGATTCACCATATTTTAAAGTAGCCTCGATATCTTTGGTAATTTTACTTGATACAGGATTAACTACAATTTTATGTTCATCAGCTAATAATTTGAAGTTTTCATCGTCAATACCAGTCCATGTAACTTCTACTTTATCACCAGTTTCGCCACCATCTGCGATTCTAATTTCAGCAGGTAAGATAACATCACCTTTAATAGTTGCTACATCTTTCATTGCTGCAGTTAAAGCATTCTTAACAAGCTCAAGGGTTTTTGCCTCACTAACTTTAGTTGTATAATCACTTTCGGTAATTAGTGGATTACCACTATTGGTATAAGCCCAAACTTCATTATATATAGCAATAAAGACTCTAATAACTTCTTCAGGTGTCAAATATTGATCAAAAGTAGGATAACGAGTATAAGTCTTATCACCTTCAACTGTTTCATCGTTGAAAGAAGTCTTAATCCAACCTGCACTTTGATCACTATTAGTAGATTCTTTTGAATCAGAAACACTGATACCATATTTCTTTAACATTGCTTCAGCTGCTTCGCTGCTTGTAAAAGGAATATATAAACCAGTCGTTTTCTTGCCAAAGTTTTCTTCAAAGTAATCTTCGATATCATCTTCATCAAATTCAGGTTTGCCAGCATCTTTACGTTCATCTTGATAACGTTTTAAATATTCGGCTCTTGCCCACATTTCTTTAGTGTATTGTAAAAGATAATATTCTTTGATTTTTTGCCAAGCTGTAGAATTAACATCTTCATAATCAGAACTATTATTTTTATCTGTTCTGGTAATAATGCCAGTTAAAACTAAAGATTCAAGAATATCTTCCCATTCTTTTTCTTTGTCTCCTTCAAAATCTTCACCAAAGAGGTCTTCGTCGATATATTCTTTAAATTTATCGGCTTCACCATCGGTATTATTTTTGATTTTGTCTTTCATACTCTCTAATTCATCCGCATAAAGCAGATTATCAATTATACGAGTTAATTCACCTACCGCATAATTCTTTTTTAAAGCATCATAGAGATCTTGTTTATTAACACTGACAGTTCCGTTTCCACTATCGAAGTATAAATAATTTTCTTTACCATTACTAAGTTTTGGTGTTTTACTAGTGGCAACGTTAACAATCACAATCGTAATACCAATTACAATGATTAAAGAAAGACCTACTATGACAGGTAGTAGTTTCTTAAAAATTTTCATTTTATTTATCCTTTCTTAATATTTAAAATTTTTAACAAATCTATTGTATCATTTTTTAGATTTTTTTTCAACCATTAAAGTCTTATTTTACTTATTAAAATCCCACATTTTTAATTAAAAAAAGGTAAATGTGAAATTAATGTGAAAATAAAATAATAGGCAAAAGTAATCGTCATCTTCTAAAAATTATCATAGATTAAAAGTGTAAAATGATAGTTCATTATAAGGATTGAAAGGAGGAAAAACGATGAATCAATGCCGTGGTGAATATGG